>NZ_JBFTMK010000049.1:0-25170 GCF_056396965.1 Pseudomonas sp. 05N434 | reverse complement strand
ATGGCGATCAACACCCAGGGCAAATCGACAGTGCCATCAAAGTCTTGATGACTCCCGACCTTCAAGCCGGGAATGGCGATACGCAACGTCTCGGCAATGGCAGAAAACAGCTGCGACGGTTTTTCGATGACAGCGGGCATCAATGGCCTCCTATTCCTATGGCAATACGAAGATCAGCGACGCCGGTTCACTGTTGATCCGGGTGAGAATCGCGCGGTGGCACTTCACAAACGCCAATCCGCTTGGCGGCCCAACGTTCGTAAAGTCCGATGGCCACGTCCGCCCCGGCCATCGCCGTCAGGCAGCCAAAGGCGCCGGCGGCCCAGATCGACAGGCCCGCGGCGTACAACAGCATGATCGCCGAGACGCCACAGATCATGCAGGCCCCGGACCGCAAGGCCAGGCGCCGCAGCAGTGACCAGCCACGGGCGCCCTCCTTGTCGGCGCGCCACATTTCGCCGGACACCCCACCCGCTACCGCGAGGAGGATGACGAGCCAGATCGGCATGTCCAGCAACGCTTGTTGCTCGTTTGTCATGTCCCGCCTCCTTGGGATCGATGAGATGGGCCTCTCGAAAATGAGCCGCCTGGTTTTGATCGATGAAGGACTACAGCTTTTCAACGATCACGTTGTCGATGAAAGCGTAGTTGACATACGGGTTCTGCTCATTGGAAAAGGCCAGAGTGGTTTGGGCCGTGGTCGCTGTGAAGTCATAAGTCACAGTGTTCCACTCGACAACGCTACCCTTGACCGTTGGCGTGTTGAAGGTAACGGTCTGACCGGCGACCTTCACTTGCACGACACCATCACCGGATCGGTTGGCGTACACCGAATTGCCCAGACTGAAGGTCAATCGATACTTGGCCCCTACTACGGTGGCGAAGTTCTGCTGAATGCCGCCGCCGTTGCCATAAACATTGTTAGCCAGATCGACAATCACCGCGCCTTCCGCTGCGGCGGAGCCAGGAATCGAGGCGCGCACGTTGAAGTATTCGGCGCCCGACAGAAAGGTCGTCCAGCCGGTGATGAAGTTGGTTTTCGCCGTCGTGTCCAGAATGCAACTGTCGCTGCAACCCGGTTGTTCAAAGCTGCCGTTGACCAGGAGGTTCGCGGCAGTAGCGCTGCCTGCTGCGCCGGACAGAGCCATGGCCAGCATCAGCGGGCCAATGATTTTGTTGAATACGTTCATGTTTTACCTATTGAGTCGAATGAATGGATTACGCAGCGGTTTGCTGCAATGACGGTCCCGGATGAGGGTTGATACGCCTGATGTAGGCAGGCATTCCAAAAAGCCCGGTCGCCCAGGCTTTTCAGTAATGCGCTTGCGTGATCTTTCGGCGCTACTGGCGCGGTACGGATCGATTCAAATTGTTTTTCCGACCGCGGTCCCTGCCCGCCGGATAACTGCTTCTGGTGCTTTACGCTGCACACCCGGGTCAGTTGCCAACCCTCTGAACCGTTGAGGCCGGTTCATCGCTGCCTTTGTGATGGAACTAAAGAGCTTCGTTTCGAGCCGCTTTGTTGAGCTGCTTGAGACAAAGAATATGCATGGATGCATATACAGTCAATGCATAAATGCATTTATTTATGCATTGAAAATGCACAGACGCATGAAAGCCCCACAGACAAAGGCGTTGGCGGTTTTTGCCAGGCGAAAAAAAACCCGTCGGGCGACGGGTTTTATCTGACAGTGGTGAGGTTAGCGGGCGTACATGCCCCACCAGAAGACGTGACCAAGGATGACGATTTGCTCTTCCTGGATTTCCTGGAAGCTGTAGTCCTCGTCCGGATGCTCATCGCGATTGAAGCTGCGCAGGCGAATCCCGGTCGGCAGGCGATAAAGCTGTTTCACCCGCAACTGGCCATTGTGGTTGATGGCGTACAGGTCGCCGTCGATGATGTCGCCAATCCCGCATTTACCGGCATTCACCCCCACCGTGGCGCCGTCGCGCAGTACCGGCAACATGCTGTTGCCACGCACGGTCACGCATTTGGCCTGGTCGAACTGCACACCGTTGTGGCGCAAGCTACGCTTGCCGAAGCGCAGGCTAGAGCGCTCGCTCTCTTCGATGACGAATCTTCCTGATCCAGCAGCCAATTCAACCTCGCGAAGAAAGGGGACAGACACCTCGTCGTCATCGACAGGCGTATCGTCGTCCCACAGGCTTATGTCCTTGAGTTCCGAATGCAATTCATCACGCCCGGCGYCGGCAGCCGGCGCGACATCCGCGCGGCCCCGCAACTGATCGGTGCTCACAGCAAAGTATTCGGCAATCTTCGAGATATGTTTATCCGAAGGATCGACGATCTTCCCGCTGAGGATGCGCGAGAGAGTGGATTGAGGCACGCCAGTGCGACGGTGAAGCTCCGTGGGGGAGATCCCGTGCTGATCGAGCAGCGCTCTTAAGACGGTAGAAACATTGCGTTTTTGCATAACGCGAATAGTGCTTGATCTTTTCTCGGAAAACAAATGCCAAATTGCATAATTTGTGCATAGACCCACGAAAAATAGCCTTGAGGCTTTCATGCCTGCGTCGGGCGGACCGCCCATGGTAACCTTGCGCCCATCGCGGAAAAGCTGGGCCGATGCCCCTCCTTTGCCCCACACCTTTCAACGAATTTGCCTATATCCGATGAATAAAGCCGTCTCCGATCTGTCCTCCCACACGCCAATGATGCAGCAATACTGGCGCCTGAAGAACCAGCACCCCGACCAGCTGATGTTCTATCGCATGGGCGACTTCTACGAGATCTTCTATGAAGACGCGAAGAAGGCCGCCAAGTTGCTGGACATCACCCTGACGGCTCGTGGGCAATCGGCGGGTCAGGCGATTCCGATGTGTGGGATTCCTTACCACGCTGCGGAAGGTTACCTGGCGAAACTGGTGAAGCTCGGCGAATCGGTGGTGATCTGTGAGCAGGTCGGCGACCCGGCCACCAGCAAAGGGCCGGTGGATCGTCAGGTGGTGCGGATCATCACGCCCGGCACGGTCAGCGATGAAGCCCTGCTGGATGAGCGCCGGGACAACCTGATCGCGRCGGTGCTGGGTGACGAGCGTCTGTTCGGCCTGGCTGTGCTCGATATCACCAGCGGCAACTTCACGGTGCTGGAGATCAAAGGCTGGGAAAACCTGCTGGCGGAACTGGAGCGGGTCAACCCGGTGGAGCTGATGATCCCGGATGACTGGCCGAAGGATTTGCCGGCGGAAAAACGCCGTGGGGTTCGTCGCCGTGCGCCGTGGGATTTCGAGCGCGACTCGGCGCTGAAAAGTCTTTGCCAGCAGTTTTCCACTCAGGACCTGAAAGGCTTCGGCTGCGAGAACCTGACCCTGGCCATCGGCGCTGCTGGCTGCCTGCTCAGCTACGCCAAGGAAACCCAGCGCACCGCCCTGCCGCATTTGCGCAGCCTGCGTCATGAACGCCTGGACGACACCGTGGTGCTGGACGGCGCCAGCCGGCGCAACCTGGAACTGGATACCAACCTGGCCGGTGGTCGCGACAACACGTTGCAATCGGTGGTCGACCGCTGCCAGACCGCCATGGGCAGCCGTTTGCTGACCCGCTGGCTGAACCGTCCGCTGCGGGATTTGACGGTACTACTGGCACGCCAGACGTCGATCACCTGCCTGCTGGACCGTTATCGTTTCGAGAAATTGCAGCCGCAGCTCAAGGAAATCGGCGACATCGAGCGGATTCTGGCGCGGATCGGCCTGCGCAATGCCCGTCCTCGTGACCTGGCGCGCCTGCGCGATGCCCTCGGCGCACTGCCAGAGTTGCAGGTGGCGATGGCCGAGCTTGAAGCTCCGCACATCATGCAATTGGCGACGACCACCAGCACCTATCCGGAACTCGCGGCGCTGCTGGAAAAAGCCATCATCGACAACCCGCCAGCGGTGATCCGTGACGGCGGCGTGTTGAAAACCGGTTACGACAGCGAACTCGACGAGCTGCAATCGCTCAGCGAAAACGCCGGGCAGTTCCTGATCGATCTGGAAGCCCGGGAGAAGGCCCGCACCGGCCTGGCCAACCTGAAAGTGGGTTACAACCGCATTCACGGTTACTTCATTGAGTTGCCGAGCAAGCAGGCCGAATCGGCACCGGCAGACTATATCCGTCGCCAGACCCTCAAGGGTGCCGAGCGCTTCATCACCCCGGAACTGAAAGCGTTCGAAGACAAGGCGCTGTCGGCCAAGAGCCGTGCCCTGGCGCGCGAGAAGATGCTCTACGAAGCACTGCTCGAAGACCTGATCGCTCAATTGCCGCCCTTGCAGGACACCGCTGCCGCACTGGCCGAGCTGGACGTGCTGAGCAACCTCGCCGAGCGTGCACTGAATCTGGACCTGAACTGCCCGCGCTTCGTCAGCGAGCCATGCATGCGCATCAGCCAGGGTCGTCACCCGGTGGTCGAGCAAGTACTCACCACACCGTTCGTGGCCAACGACCTGAGCCTCGATGACAGCACCCGCATGCTGGTGATCACCGGTCCGAACATGGGCGGTAAATCCACCTACATGCGCCAGACCGCGTTGATCGTGCTGCTGGCGCACATCGGTAGCTTCGTGCCGGCGGCCAGTTGCGAATTGTCCCTGGTCGACCGGATCTTCACCCGGATCGGTTCCAGCGACGACCTGGCGGGCGGGCGTTCGACCTTCATGGTCGAAATGAGCGAAACCGCGAACATCCTGCACAACGCCACCGAGCGCAGCCTGGTGCTGATGGACGAAGTCGGTCGCGGCACCAGCACCTTCGACGGCCTGTCCCTGGCGTGGGCCGCGGCCGAGCGTCTGGCACAACTGCGGGCCTATACACTGTTCGCCACGCACTATTTCGAGCTGACGGTGCTGCCGGAAGCCCAGCCGCTAGTAGCCAACGTGCACCTCAATGCCACCGAGCACAACGAACGCATCGTGTTCCTGCACCACGTTCTGCCTGGGCCTGCCAGCCAGAGCTATGGCCTGGCGGTTGCACAGTTGGCCGGGGTGCCGAGCGAAGTGATCGTGCGTGCCCGTGAACACTTGAGCCGGCTGGAATCCACGGCGCTGCCCCATGAAGTGCCGACGCCGGCCAAAGGCAAATCCGTTGCGCCGCAGCAGAGCGACATGTTCGCCAGCCTGCCGCACCCGGTGCTGGATGAACTGGCCAAACTTGATCTGGATGACCTGACACCACGCAGGGCTTTGGAAATGCTCTATACATTAAAGACACGGATCTAACGCACTTGCCTGCAAGCTGTTAGAATCTCGCGCGGTTTGGGATGCTGCAGGCTCATAGCCTGGCCTGCAGACTATCGCTCCCGAACCTGGCGACCCCGTCCTGAAGGGGCTCCGCTGCCGCCGCCTGAGGAGAAAATTAGAAATGACCTTCGTCGTCACCGACAACTGCATCAAGTGCAAGTACACCGACTGCGTAGAAGTCTGTCCGGTGGACTGCTTTTACGAAGGCCCGAACTTCCTGGTGATTCACCCGGATGAGTGCATCGACTGCGCACTGTGCGAACCAGAATGCCCTGCCGTGGCCATCTTCTCTGAAGATGAAGTTCCCGCCGGTATGGAAAACTTCATTCAGCTGAACATGGAATTGGCCGAGGTATGGCCAAACATCACTGAACGGAAAGACCCATTGCCCGATTCCGCTGAATGGGATGGCAAGCCAGGCAAGATCGAACACCTCGAACGCTGATTTCCCTCGCGTTCCCGAAAAGGCCCCTTGCGGGCCTTTTTGCTTTTCTGCAGGCAAAAAAAAGGGGCGGTTTGACCCGCCCACATTTTTTCCCTATTCCATGTGTTCCTTTTCATCGTCCTGATGAATCGCATCCTGCGATGTCCGTTCCCCTCTTCCTTGAAGGGCGTGTCTATCCGTCGACACAGTTCAAATACTAGAGGATTCCCCACCAAGAGCAATCGGCCTCCATGACTGAAATCATCTGTAATATGCTGTTAACTCAATAAAATAATCATATAAATCAATAGCTTATAAATACAGCATCCTTCGAATAGACAACTACCAGGGTGTAAAAATAATGAACACTTACGAAAGAGTAAGCAAAGACTTACACCACGAGACTACAAACCTGAGGTGGCGCCAATACCAACGCGCCTCTCTCATCTTGCCGACAACCAAAAGCCCCGAACCAGTCGGGGCTTTTGGTTGACGGTTGAGCGAATGGCTTATTGGAACAGCGACTCACTCGACAGGCCGTTTTTCTCGAGAATCTCCCGAAGACGCTTGAGGCCTTCAACCTGGATTTGCCTGACCCGCTCCCGGGTAAGGCCGATTTCCAGGCCGACATCTTCAAGCGTACTGCTCTCGTGACCTCGCAAGCCGAAGCGGCGTACGACCACCTCGCGTTGCTTGTCGGTCAGCTCCGAAAGCCATTGATCGATGCTCTGCGACAGGTCGTCATCCTGCAACAGTTCACATGGATCGGTCGGGCGGTCGTCGGTCAGGGTGTCCAGCAGGGTTTTATCCGAATCCGGACCCAGCGAGACGTCGACCGAAGAAACCCGCTCGTTCAGGCCAAGCATGCGCTTGACCTCKCCTACCGGTTTCTCCAGCAGGTTGGCAATTTCTTCGGGTGAGGGTTCATGGTCGAGCTTTTGAGTCAGCTCCCGCGCAGCCCGCAAGTACACGTTGAGCTCTTTGACCACATGAATAGGTAGCCGGATGGTCCGGGTCTGATTCATGATCGCGCGTTCGATGGTCTGACGAATCCACCAGGTGGCGTAGGTCGAAAAGCGGAAGCCGCGTTCTGGATCGAACTTTTCCACTGCCCGGATCAGGCCGAGGTTACCCTCTTCGATCAGGTCCAGCAGCGACAGCCCACGATTGACGTAACGCCGGGCGATTTTCACCACCAGCCGCAGGTTGCTTTCAATCATGCGCTTGCGTCCGGCCGGATCACCACTTTGCGACAGGCGTGCAAAATGAACTTCTTCTTCCGGGGAGAGCAATGGGGAAAAGCCGATTTCATTGAGGTACAGCTGCGTGGCATCGAGTGCCCGGGTGTAGTCGATGTACTTGTGTTGCTTTAACGAAGCGGAGTGTCTGGATTTGGCACGAACGGAAGGTGGTGCATCCCCTTCATCATTCGACATCGAATCCATTGCGATGCCGGTCTCCATAAGGAGAACCTCATCGTCGATGTCAAACTCCGGCACTTCTTTACTGAGAGCCATTGTTATAGTCCTTTGGTGAGTTCGACCTCAAGCTCAAGCGGCGCCTTGATCCCTGGCAACGCTGGAGCCTGTTCCCTCTACGTGACGGAACAGGCTTGGCTAACAAATCRACGACGTGGCAGGAACTGCAGCGGATCTACAGGTTTACCTTGTCGGCGAATCTCAAAATGCAGTTTCACCCGGTCTGTACCCGTTGACCCCATTTCGGCAATTGTCTGTCCGACTTTGACCTGCTGCCCCTCCCGAACCAACAGCCTGCGGTTGTGACCGTAGGCACTGACGTAGGTATCGCTGTGTTTGATGATGACTAATTCGCCGTAGCCCCTTAAGCCACTCCCGGCGTATACCACCGTCCCATCAGACGCAGCTAAAACAGGCTGTCCCAAATCTCCGGCGATATCAATTCCTTTATTCAAACTACCGTTTGAAGAGAATTTTCCAATCAGAATGCCATTAGAAGGCCACCCCCAGCCCGTCGGGGCCGGACCGGCAGGAGGCAGTGGAGCGGGTGCCGGTTTGCTGGCGACGGACGGTGCGAGCACCGTTGTACTGGTCGTTGTGCCATTTGCCTGACGCCGAATTACCGTGGTTTTGCTCGACGACGAAGGCGAGGAACTGGACGAACTCACCACCGCTGCCGGCGTTGAATCGTTGCGACCGTCGAAGCGAATCGTCTGACCCGGATGGATCGTGTAAGGCGTAGGAATGTTGTTCCTTGCCGCGAGGGCTTTGTAGTCCCAGCCGTAGCGAAAGGCGATGGAAAACAACGTGTCCTTGGGTCGAACAATGTACTGGCCGGTGGTTACGGCCGGACGCTGGGCGACCGCGTTGTTGCGATCGACAACTCCCGCGCTACTCGATTTGGTGCTGGAGCAACCGACCAGCAAGGTACTCAAGACAAGACCAGTCACCAGACGCTGAAAGCTCGTTATACCCATTCGCTGCGCAACGACTGTGAGACTCACCCGCCGCTCCCTTTGTGGTGGCTGAAAATATGAATTGCCGTGTTTCGGCACGAAATGTCGCAAGTATAACGGGCCGAACAGGCTTTACCTTTAATGAAGCGGATTCGCTTCACGCACACGTTTGCTGCCTGATGATGAATTCTGTTTAACCCATCGATGCCGCTGTAAGACCCGGGCAATCGAAGAGAATTCAGCACGTTGAAACAAATGCTCAGGCCAGCGGCCCGTTGAGTAGTGGCACAAAGCGCACTGCCCCCAGAACACGCCTGGAAAAGCCTTGTTCTTCACGGATGATCAGCATCAATTGTTGAACTTCACCAGAGCCGACCGGAATCACCAATCGCCCGCCCGGTGCCAATTGATCAAGCAGCGCCTGAGGCACGTCGGTGGCCACGGCGGTCACAATGATGCCGTTGTAAGGCGCCAGCGCCGGCCAGCCTTCCCAGCCATCGCCCCAGCGAAATACCACATTGCGCAGGTTCAGCTCCACCAGGCGCTCCTTGGCTCGATCTTGCAGAACCTTGATGCGCTCGACGGAAAAAACCCGCTCGACCAGTTGCGACAGCACCGCTGTCTGGTAACCCGAACCAGTACCGATTTCCAGCACCTTGTCCAACGGGCCGGCTTCCAGCAGCAGCTCGCTCATGCGCGCCACCATATAAGGCTGGGAGATGGTCTGGTTATGGCCAATCGGTAGCGCCGTATCTTCATAAGCGCGGTGGGCCAGCGCCTCATCGACGAACAGGTGACGCGGTGTGCGGCGGATGACTTCCAGCACCTTGGCGTTGGACACCCCTTCTTCATAGAGGCGCTGAATCAGACGCTCACGGGTCCGCTGGGAGGTCATCCCGATGCCGCGGTGCAGAATATCGTCTTGTTCACGAGCCATTAGCGCAGCCCCTCCAGCCAGCCATCGAGACTTCTGAAGGCATCATTAAAGGTGCGATCCAGTTGCAGTGGCGTGATTGAAACATAGCCTTGCATCACCGCATGGAAATCAGTGCCCGGGCCGCCATCTTCGGCGTCACCCGCCGCAGCGATCCAGTAACCGGATTTACCACGCGGATCGACCACTTTTATCGGCGCAGCGGCGCGGGCGCGATGGCCCAGGCGGGTCAGCTGGATACCGCGGATATGCTCCAGCGGCAAGTTGGGAATGTTCACGTTCAGTACCGTGCGCGGTGGCAGATCGAGGTCCGCGTGGGCCTCTACCAGTTTGCGCGCAAAATAGGCCGCCGTGGGAAGGTTCTCCACTTGCCGTGAGACAAACGAAAAGGCAAACGAAGGACGCTCCAGGAAACGTCCCTCAAGGGCCGCCGCCACAGTACCGGAATACAGCACGTCRTCCCCCAGGTTCGCACCCAGGTTAATACCGGAAACCACCATGTCCGGTTCAAACTCCAGCAAGCCGTTAAGGCCCAGGTGCACGCAATCGGTAGGCGTTCCGTTGAGGCTGATAAAGCCATTGGCCAAGGTATGCGGGTGCAACGGACGGTCGAGCGTCAGCGAGCTGCTGGCGCCGCTTTTGTCCTGGTCCGGGGCGATAACCACGCATTCGGTGTAATCCGCCAGCGCAGCATAAAGCGCGGCGAGACCGGGTGCGGTTACCCCATCGTCGTTAGAAATCAGAATACGCATGGGCTGTCCGTCTGCCCCACCGGCACCAGATCGACGAGTTCACGCACCAATACGGTGGCGAAGCATCCGGCCGGGAGGACGAATTCCAGTTGCAGAATGTCAGGCTCGGGATAATGCCACGTCAACCCGCCAATGGGCAGCCGCAGGATGCGACGTTCGTGGCTCATACCGGCGTTAATCAACCAATCGCGCAGATCCGCTTCGCGCGCGGCGATTGCCTGCTCCAGTTCATGGACAGCCCCCGACGCCGGCGAGTCACCTTCGCCCCACTGTGGGCCGGTCGGGTGCAAGTCGAGAATCGCCAGACGCGGGTCACTGCACTCGGCTTCACCTGCCGGGAAGAAACTGCGGCTGTCAGTGAACGCCAGCAGATCGCCGACCTGAGCACGCTGCCAAGTACCATCGGCGACGCGTGCCGCCAGCACCTGATTAAACAGAAAACTACGCGCAGTGGAGAGCAGGCGCGAACGCACATTGCGTTGTTCCGGCAGGGCCTTGCGCGCAGCCCAGGCACGGGCGTCGACGACGTTGCCGCCGTCATGCCCGAAACGCTGGGCGCCGAAATAATTGGGAATACCTTGCCTGGCGATCAGTTGCAGACGCTCTTCGATCGCGGCCTTGTCGCCAGCGAATTGAGTCAGGCGCAACGTGAAACCGTTGGCCGAATGGGCACCGCGTTGCAGCTTGCGTCTGTGCCGACCGGTCTTGAGAATTTTCAGCGTGTCGTTTTCCGCTGCCGACAGATCTGGATCAGCCTTGCCGGGCAGTTGCACGCTGAACCACTGGCGAGTCAACGCCTGACGGTCCTTGAGGCCAGCGTAGCTGACGGTACGCAATGGCACGCCCGCAGCCTTGGCAATCCGCCGTGCCGCTTCTTCGGTATTCAGACCGCGCTTTTCCACCCAGATCCATAGGTGTTCGCCATCGCCACTCAGGGGAATATCGAGGACTTCATCAACCTGGAAATCTTCCGCCGTGGCTTTCAGCACCGCGCTGCCGAGAGCGTCACCGTAGGCCCGTGGGCCGAGCAATTGCGCCTCGTTCATGCGCGCAGCAACAAGGCAACGGAGTGCACGGCAATACCTTCTTCGCGACCGACAAAGCCAAGCTTTTCGGTGGTGGTAGCTTTCACGTTCACTTGATCCAACTCAACTTGAAGATCCGCGGCAATCAGCGCGCGCATCGATTCGATATGCGGGGCCATTTTCGGGGCCTGGGCGACGATGGTGTTATCGACGTTGCCGACTTTCCAGCCCTTGGCGTGGATCAGTGCGACGACATGACGCAACAGCGCGCGGCTGTCGGCGCCCTTGAATTGCGGATCGGTGTCCGGAAAATGCTTGCCGATATCACCCAGCGCGGCAGCGCCGAGCAACGCATCGCTCAAGGCGTGCAGCAGGACATCACCGTCGGAATGGGCAAGCAGCCCGAAGCTGTGTGCAATCCGCACACCGCCCAACGTGATGAAATCGCCTTCACCGAAACGGTGCACATCATAGCCGTGGCCAATACGCATAAAAAAACGCCCCGATTTTTGTCAGGGCGTGATTCTACCTGCTTTGTCAGACATTAGGCGCTTAGAGCGCGCGCGTGATGCTGCAAGTGGTCGTCGATGAAACTCGCGATGAAGAAATAACTGTGGTCGTAGCCGGGTTGCAAACGCAACGTCAGCGGATGACCGGCAAGTTTCGCCGCCTGTTGCAGGGCTTCTGGCTTGAGCTGGGTGGCGAGGAAATCGTCGCGATCACCCTGATCCACCAGCAGCGGCAGTTTCTCGTCGGCTTCGGCGATCAATGCACAGGCATCCCACTCGCGCCATTTCGACCGGTCTTCCCCCAAGTAGCGGGAAAAGGCTTTCTGCCCCCATGGGCAATCGATCGGATTGTTGATCGGCGAGAACGCCGACACCGACTGGTAACGCCCCGGATTGCGCAAGGCGCAGACCAGCGCACCGTGACCACCCATGGAGTGGCCGCTGATGCCACGCTTTTCCGATGCCGGGAAATGCGCCTCAACCAATGCCGGCAATTCCTGCACGACATAGTCATGCATCCGATAGTGCCGCGACCACGGTTCCTGCGTGGCATTCAGATAAAAACCGGCACCGAGACCGAAGTCCCAGGCACCATCCGGATCGCCCGGCACTTCGGGACCGCGTGGGCTGGTGTCCGGTGCGACGATAATCAGCCCCAGCTCGGCAGCCATGCGCATGGCACCGGCCTTCTGCATGAAGTTCTCGTCGGTACAGGTCAGGCCAGACAACCAGTACAACACTGGCAGTTTACCGCCCTGCTCCGCTTGCGGCGGCAGGTACACGGCAAACACCATGTCGCAACCGAGCACGTCGGAGCGGTGCCGGTAGCGCTTGTGCCAGCCGCCGAAGCTTTTCTGGCAGGAGATATTTTCCAGGCTCATAAGCGACCTCAGAAATGAATGACGCTACGGATGCTTTTGCCTTCATGCATCAAGTCAAACGCCTTGTTGATATCTTCCAGGCCCATGGTGTGGGTGATGAAGGTATCCAACGGGATCTCGCCGGTCTGGGCCATTTCGACATAGCTTGGCAACTCGGTACGGCCACGCACGCCACCGAACGCCGAACCGCGCCAGACGCGACCGGTGACCAACTGGAATGGACGGGTGGAGATTTCCTGGCCTGCGCCGGCCACACCGATGATGACCGACTCGCCCCAACCTTTGTGGCAGCACTCAAGTGCGGCACGCATCAACTGCACGTTGCCGATGCATTCGAACGAGAARTCGACGCCGCCATCGGTCATGTCGACGATCACTTCCTGAATCGGACGATCGAAGTCTTTCGGGTTCACGCAGTCCGTGGCGCCCAATTGCTTGGCGATTTCGAACTTGGCCGGGTTGATGTCAATGGCGATGATCCGGCCAGCCTTGGCTTTGACCGCGCCGATCACGGCAGACAGTCCGATGCCACCCAGGCCGAAGATAGCGACGGTATCACCCGGCTTGACCTTGGCAGTGTTGATCACCGCGCCGATGCCGGTGGTGACGCCACAGCCCAGCAGGCAGACTTTTTCCAGCGGTGCTTCTTTAGGAATTTTGGCGACGGAGATTTCCGGCAGCACGGTGTACTCGGAAAACGTCGAGGTGCCCATGTAGTGGAAAATCGTTTCGCCCTTGTAGGAGAAGCGCGAAGTGCCGTCCGGCATCAGGCCTTTACCCTGGGTTGCACGAATCGCCTGGCAGAGGTTGGTTTTGCCCGACAGACAGAATTTGCACTTGCCACATTCCGGGGTGTACAGCGGGATCACATGATCGCCCACCGCAACCGAGGTCACGCCCTCGCCGATCGCTTCGACCACCGCGCCACCTTCGTGGCCCAGGATCGACGGGAAGATACCTTCCGGGTCCGCGCCCGAGAGGGTGTAGGCATCGGTATGGCAGACACCGGAAGCGACGACGCGCAGCAGGACTTCGCCCGCCTTGGGCATGGCGACATCGACTTCAACGATCTCGAGGGGCTTCTTGGCCTCGAAGGCAACGGCGGCGCGCGACTTGATCATGCTGACTCTCCAGTGAATAAAAACGAGACAGGGAGTGTAATACAGCGGCATACGATGAATAATCGGGACAAAAGCAAAACATTATTGCCATGCAGGGATAATCCTGATGTCCGAAAACCGCTGGGAAGGCATCGACGAGTTCGTCGCCGTCGCAGAGTGCAACCAATTCACCGCCGCGGCTGAACGCCTTGGGGTGTCTTCCTCCCACATCAGTCGCCAAATCGTACGACTGGAAGAGCGACTGCAAACCCGCTTGCTCTATCGCAGCACCCGCCGGGTCACGCTGACCGAAGCCGGGCAAACCTTTCTGCAACATTGCCAACGTTTGCAGGACGGCCGCGAAGAAGCGTTGCGCGCTGTCGGCGACCTGACCAGCGAACCCAAGGGCATGCTGCGCATGACCTGCGCCGTGGCCTACGGCGAACGATTCATTGTGCCGCTGGTGACTCGCTTCATGGGGCTGTATCCACAACTGCGTGTGGACATCGAACTGAGCAACCGCCCGCTCGATCTGGTGCACGAAGGGCTGGACCTGGCCATCCGCCTCGGCCGCCTGCAGGATTCAAGATTGGTCGCGACTCGTTTGGCACCACGGCGCATGTATCTGTGCGCCTCGCCGTCCTACCTGGAACGGTACGGTCGCCCACACAGTTTGTCGGAACTGAGTCGCCACAACTGCCTCATCGGCAGCTCGGATATCTGGCAACTGGAACAGAACGGGCGGGAATTTTCCCAGCGAGTACAGGGAAACTGGCGCTGCAACAGTGGGCAGGCGGTGCTGGATGCCGCGCTACAAGGGGTTGGATTGTGTCAGCTGCCRGATTACTACGTGCTGGAGCACCTGAAAAACGGCGAATTGATCTCGCTGCTGGAAGCCCACCAACCGCCGAACACAGCGGTTTGGGCGCTTTATCCACAGCAGCGGCATCTGTCACCGAAAGTACGCAAGTTAGTGGATTATTTGAAGGAAGGGTTGGCCGAACGGCCGGAATATCGGGTTTAAGAGAAAAGATCACAGCCTGCATAGGCGGCGATCTTTTAACGGCGGTTCGCCCAGCGCTGGCGCAACCACTCAAGGTCTTCGGGGCGAGTGACTTTGATGTTGTCGGATCGACCTTCGATCAAACGGGGTGCCATACCTGCCCACTCCATCGCCGAGGCTTCATCGGTGATGACAGCATCCGCCACCAGGCTATCCGCCAACGCCCGATGCAATGCTCCAAGGCGAAACATCTGCGGTGTAATTTATCAAGATCATCGCGCGCCAGATTCGGTCGCGCGGCATCGTGAACCAACACCCAATCCTCATCGTCAGCGCCCTGGGCATGCAGATGCAGCAAGGCGTTGAGCACTGATCCGGAACGCTCGGCGCCGCCTTCAACCCGCTGAATACGCGGATCGGCAGCACAGGCCAGATTCGGCCAGTAAGGATCGTCGATGGCAAGACTGACCACCAACCCCTTCAGGGCAGGATGATCGAGGAAACAGCCAAGGCTGTGTTCGAGAATAGTGCGCCCGCCCAGTTGCAAGTATTGCTTGGGACGGTCCGCGGCCATACGGGCACCGACGCCCGCGGCAGGAATCACGGCCCAGAAGGCCGGTAACGACTCAATCATTGGGCCAACTGGTAAAGGGTTTCACCATCCTTGACCATGCCCAACTCATGGCGAGCCCGTTCTTCAACGGTCTCCATGCCCTTTTTCAACTCACTGACTTCGGCGTCCATCACCCGATTGCGCTCCAGCAACGCCTCGTTCTCGGCGTGCTGATCCGCAATCTGCTGCTTCAGCTCGGCCACTTGCGCCAGACTGCCATTACCCACCCACAGGCGATACTGCAGGCCGGCCAGCAGCAAGAGCAAGACGAGGAACAACCAATTGGGACTGCGCATCGAATATCAGGTATCCAGTGAAAAAAGACAGCCATGCCAAACTTTGAAGCTTCTGATAGCACGAAGCCTGGAAGAACCAGGCTTGTGCTCTTAAGGCATCAGATTAGTGGCAAATCCGTCGCTGTCGCGATTTTTCCGACACAATCCGGTGTCTTTTTATCGTTTACCACTCAGCCGCGGAATTCGCTACGGCCGTTGTACTTGGCTTTGCCATTCAACTGCTCTTCGATACGCAGCAGTTGGTTGTACTTGGAAACGCGGTCGGAACGGCACAGCGAACCGGTCTTGATCTGGCCAGCCGAGGTGCCCACGGCCAGGTCGGCAATGGTCGAATCTTCGGTTTCGCCGGAGCGGTGCGAGATCACGGCAGTGTAACCAGCGGCCTTGGCCATCTGGATGGCTTCCAGGGTTTCGGTCAGGGTGCCGATCTGGTTGAACTTGATCAGGATCGAGTTGGCGATCTTTTTATCGATGCCTTCTTTCAGGATCTTGGTGTTGGTCACGAACAGGTCGTCGCCTACCAGCTGAGTCTTCTCGCCGATCTTGTCGGTGAGGATTTTCCAGCCAGCCCAGTCGGACTCGTCCAGACCGTCTTCGATGGAGATGATCGGGTAACGCTCGGTCAGACCTTTCAGGTAGTCGGCGAAACCTTCAGCAGTGAACACCTGGCCTTCGCCGGACAGGTTGTACTTGCCATCTTCATAGAATTCGCTGGCCGCGCAGTCCAGGGCCAGGGTCACGTCGGTGCCCAGCTTGTAACCGGCGTTGGCCACGGCCTCGGAGATCACTTTCAAAGCGTCTTCGTTGGAAGCCAGGTTCGGCGCGAAACCACCTTCGTCACCAACGGCAGTGCTCAGGCCACGGGCCTTCAGAACGGCTTTGAGGTGATGGAAAATCTCGGTGCCCATGCGCAGACCTTCCGAGAAAGACTTGGCGCCAACCGGCTGAACCATGAATTCCTGGATGTCGACGTTGTTATCGGCGTGCTCGCCACCGTTGATGATGTTCATCATCGGAACCGGCATCGAGTAAACACCCGGGGTACCGTTCAGGTTGGCAATGTGAGCGTACAGCGGCAGGTCCTGGTCCTGTGCTGCTGCCTTGGCCGCGGCCAGGGAAACGGCGAGGATCGCGTTGGCGCCCAGGGTCGCTTTGTTCTCAGTGCCATCGAGCTTGATCATCGCGTGATCCAGCGCTTTCTGGTCGCTTGGGTCTTTGCCCAGCAACAGGTCGCGGATCGGACCGTTGATGTTGGCTACTGCCTTGAGCACGCCTTTACCCAGATAACGGCTCTTGTCGCCATCACGCAGCTCGAGCGCTTCACGCGAGCCAGTGGAAGCACCGGATGGCGCGCATGCGCTGCCGATGATGCCGTTATCGAGAAGCACGTCTGCTTCCACAGTGGGATTGCCACGGGAGTCGAGAACTTCACGACCTTTGATGTCGACGATTTTTGCCATTGTTGTAAACACTCCAAAGTTGACGAAAACGACGCAGCTGAAGGAAATCTTTTATCGTCGGCAAGTGACAGACAGCGGGCAGGCTTGCGGACGATAAGGCTCAAGCCCGAGGGCCTGAGCATTTAAACCGTGCGGTACTTTACCGGAGAATTGAGGTTTACGCGGTTTCTACCGTCGGAAAACTCTTCACCAGTTCGTCCAGTGCTTTGAGCTGGGCCAGGAATGGCTCCAGTTTGTCCAGACGCAGGGCGCAAGGGCCGTCGCATTTGGCGTTGTCCGGGTCCGGGTGGGCTTCGAGGAACAGCCCGGCCAGCGACTGGCTCATGCCGGCCTTGGCCAGGTCAGTGACCTGGGCACGACGACCGCCGGCGGAATCGGAGCGACCGCCGGGCATTTGCAGCGCGTGGGTCACGTCGAAGAACACCGGATATTCGAACTGCTTCATGATGCCGAAGCCGAGCATGTCGACCACGAGATTGTTGTAGCCGAAGCTCGAACCACGCTCGCAGAGAATCAACTGATCGTTACCGGCTTCCACGCATTTGTTCAGGATGTGTTTCATTTCCTGGGGCGCGAGGAACTGGGCTTTCTTGATGTTGATCACCGCGCCGGTCTTGGCCATCGCGACCACGAGATCGGTCTGGCGCGACAGGAAGGCCGGCAACTGGATGATGTCGCAGACTTCAGCGACGACCGCGGCCTGATCAGGCTCGTGGACGTCGGTGATGATCGGTACGCCAAAGGCTTGCTTGATGTCCTGGAAAATCCGCATGCCCTCTTCCAGCCCGGGGCCACGATAAGAGGTCACAGAAGAACGGTTCGCCTTGTCGAAACTGGCCTTGAACACGTAAGGGATACCGAGTTTTTCGGTGACCTTTACGTACTCTTCGCAGACCTGCATCGCCATGTCACGGCTTTCCAGCACGTTCATGCCACCGAACAGCACCATTGGCTTGTCGTTGGCAATCTCGATATCGCCTACGCGGATGATCTTCTGCGCCATCAGGATTACGCCTTCTTCTGGTGTTGAGCCAAAGCGGCTTTAACGAAACCGCTGAACAACGGGTGACCGTCGCGTGGCGTCGAGGTGAACTCTGGGTGGAACTGGCAAGCGACGAACCATGGGTGATCCGGTGCTTCAACCACTTCAACCAGCGCGCCATCACCGGAACGACCGGAGATTTTCAGGCCGGCCTCGATGATTTGCGGCAGCAGGTTGTTGTTCACTTCGTAGCGATGACGGTGACGCTCGACGATCACATCCTTGGCGTAGCAATCGTGCACCAGGGAACCTGGCTCAAGCAGGCAGTCCTGAGCGCCAAGGCGCATGGTGCCCCCCAGATCGGACGATTCGGTACGGATTTCGACGGCGCCGGTGGCATCTTCCCACTCGGTGATCAGACC
The DNA here is from genome assembly GCF_056396965.1 of Pseudomonas sp. 05N434. NCBI lineage: Bacteria > Pseudomonadati > Pseudomonadota > Gammaproteobacteria > Pseudomonadales > Pseudomonadaceae > Pseudomonas > Pseudomonas sp. 05N434. The sequence goes on along the minus strand of NZ_JBFTMK010000049.1, from coordinate 7,100 downwards.
CACCACCGGGTGACCGCTGGTACGATCGAACTCAGTGGAGTTGGCATCTTTCCAGCCCATTACGTTACGAGCGAACTCGATAACGGCCACTTGCATGCCCAGGCAGATACCCAGGTATGGAACCTTGTTTTCGCGAGCGTATTGAACGGCAGTGATCTTGCCTTCAACACCACGCAGACCGAAGCCGCCCGGTACCAGAATCGCGTCGACGCCTTCCAGCAGCGCGGTGCCCTGGTTTTCGATGTCTTCGGAATCGATGTAGCGCAGGTTGACCTTGGTGCGGTTGCTGATGCCAGCGTGACTCATCGCCTCGATCAGCGACTTGTAGGCGTCCAGCAGTTCCATGTACTTGCCGACCATGGCGATGGTGACTTCGTGCTCCGGGTTCAGCTTGGCATCAACCACCGCTTCCCACTCGGACAGATCGGCGCTGTCGCATTGCAGGCCGAAACGCTCGACGACGAAATCATCCAGGCCCTGGGAGTGCAGAATGCCCGGGATCTTGTAGATGGTGTCGGCGTCTTCCAGCGCAATCACCGCACGCTCTTCAACGTTGGTGAACTGCGCGATCTTGCGACGCGAAGAAATGTCGATCGGGTGATCGGAGCGGCACACCAGCACGTCAGGCTGCAGGCCGATGGAGCGCAGCTCCTTGACCGAGTGCTGGGTTGGCTTGGTTTTGGTTTCGCCGGCAGTGGCGATGTACGGCACCAGTGTCAGGTGCATCAGCATCGCGCGCTTGGCGCCGACTTCGAAACGCAATTGACGGATCGCCTCGAGGAACGGTTGCGACTCGATGTCACCCACGGTGCCACCGATCTCGACCATGGCCACGTCGGCATCGCCAGCGCCCTTGATGATCCGGCGCTTGATTTCGTCGGTGATGTGCGGGATCACCTGAATGGTTGCGCCCAGGTAATCACCACGGCGCTCTTTGCGCAGGACGTGTTCGTAGACACGGCCAGTGGTGAAGTTGTTGTTCTGGGTCATGGTCGTGCGGATGAACCGCTCGTAGTGGCCCAGGTCCAGGTCGGTCTCGGCGCCGTCGTGGGTGACGAACACTTCACCGTGCTGGAACGGGCTCATGGTGCCCGGGTCAACGTTGATGTACGGGTCCAGCTTCAGCATGGTGACCTTAAGTCCCCGCGCCTCCAGGATGGCCGCCAATGAAGCCGAGGCAATGCCTTTCCCCAATGAAGAAACAACACCGCCCGTGACGAATATGTAGCGCGTCATGAAAAACCCTAGAAGTCTGCGTTAAAGCGGTCCGAGCCGCCGGGGAAAGCGAAGGAAGGCCGAAGCCCCCGATCACCTGCATTAATCACAGTGCACCTTTCAAAAAAACCGCCGCGTTGGGACAGACCGGAAGATGAAACACCGGTAGGTTGCTCGCTACACATTTTTTGGAATCGCCCAGCAAAGACTGCTTGGTAATCGGCAACTGCTGCGATTCAGGCGAATCCACAGAAGTTGTATCAAGAAGGGAGCGTAGTCTACCGGAAAGCCCCTTTCAGCTCAAACCTTGATCTTCGATCGGCGGCTGCCAATGCAAATACCAGCCACTGCGCTCACTGCCATTCAGCCCCCGCAGGTTCGCCACCGCCAGCAATTGCTGGCCCCTGTAGACCAGCGGCAATCTGCCACGGGCGAAGCCCGGCACGCCCCTTTCGTTGAGCAAACGCTTCAAGTCACGGTGACCGCGATCGGGCAAATTCATGACTTCGCCGCCCTCACGATAGCGGATCTGCAACGGGCCATCGGGGATCTGGCCGGTGAGTGTGAGCACGCCATTATCCGGTAACGCCAGCAATACCGCGGGGTCAGCCCAGGACACCGGGGATGGCGGAGTGCGCAACCATCCACCTGACAACCACCAGAGACGCCCACCAGCGCGATACAGTTCGCCCGCCGCCAATCGCCAGACCGGACGCGCATCGCCAGTCGCATCGCGCAAATCCTGCCAACCCGACCAATGGTCACTGTCCGGCAAAGACGTCAGCGGTTTGAGCCAATGACTCAGCGCATTGCGCTGGCGTGCATCAGAGAGCTTTTCCAGGGGCGCCAGCTCCAGCGACGGCAACCCCAGCCAATCGAAATCACTGTCGGTGCCGGCCTGGGCCAGATCAATTTGCGCCAGATCGTCGAGCAACCCCTGCGCCTCACTCAGATGCGCAGCGCTGCGAGCCATGGTCGCCACTGCTTGCGGCCAGCGCGCGGTCAACACGGGAAACACCTGATGACGCAGGTAATTGCGCGAGAACTGCCGGTCCTGATTCGACGGATCTTCGATCCAGTTCAGCTGATATTCAGTGGCGTAGGCCTCAAGCTCGGCGCGAGTGACATCAAGCAGTGGTCGCAGCAGATGCGCACACCCCAAAGGACGCTCACTCGGCATCCCCGACAAACCTCTCACCCCTGCCCCGCGCATCAGCCGAAACAACAGGGTTTCCGCTTGATCGTCACGGTGCTGACCTGTGAGCAGTACTTCACCGGCGTGAGTCGCCGCGATGAAGGCGCCGTAACGCGCATCCCGCGCCGCACGCTCGAGGCTCGCGCCGCGCTCAACCTGAACACGCACAACCTCCAGCGGTACACCCAACGCATCACAGACCGACTGACAATGTTCCGGCCACGCATCAGCCGCAGCCTGCAGGCCGTGGTGGACGTGAATGGCGGTCAACGCCGGCAAGGATTCGGTTTTTGCGAGGTGTGCGAGAACGTGCAGCAGGACGGTGGAATCGAGACCACCGGAGAAGGCGATGCGCCAGGTTATGGCGTTACGCCACGGAACCAGCCCATGGAGAAGCCTGGCTGGCAGATCAATCTTCTTAGGGCTCATAGACGTCAGTCGCTTCACATAGACCCATTGTGGGAGCGAGCCTGCTCGCRAAGGCTGCTTAACATTCAACATATTTGTTGATTGTTATACCGCAATCGCGAGCAGACGAACGTCGCCCGGCTCTTCCCACAAGGCTAAAGCGCGATCAGATCAGAGACCGTAGCTCATCAGACGCTCGTAACGACGGGCCAGCAGCGCGTCGTTGTCGAACTTCTTCAACATCGCCAGTTGCGAGCTCAGCTCGGCGCGGATCGAGGCAGCGGCAGCCGCCGGATCACGATGAGCGCCGCCCAACGGCTCGCCGATCACTTTATCGACGATGCCCAGGCCCTTCAGACGCTCGGCAGTGATGCCCATCGCTTCAGCGGCATCCGGGGCTTTCTCGGAAGTTTTCCACAGAATCGAGGCGCAACCTTCCGGCGAAATCACCGCGTAGGTCGAATATTGCAGCATGTTCAGCTGATCGCAGACGCCAATGGCCAGCGCACCACCGGAACCACCCTCACCGATCACGGTGGCGATGATTGGGGTTTTCAGGCGAGCCATGACGCGCAGGTTCCAGGCAATCGCTTCGCTCTGGTTGCGCTCTTCGGCGTCGATGCCAGGGTAAGCGCCCGGGGTGTCGATGAAGGTCAGGATCGGCATTTTGAAACGCTCGGCCATTTCCATCAGGCGGCACGCCTTGCGGTAGCCCTCAGGGCGCGGCATGCCGAAGTTGCGGCGAACCTTCTCGCGCACTTCGCGACCTTTCTGGTGACCGATAACCATCACCGGTTGGTCGTCCAGACGGGCAACACCGCCAACGATGGCAGCGTCGTCGGAGAAGTGACGGTCGCCGTGCAACTCATCGAACTCGGTGAAGATGTGTTCGATGTAGTCCAGGGTGTACGGACGTTTCGGGTGACGCGCCAGACGCGCGATCTGCCAGCTGGTCAGCTTGCCGAAGATATCTTCGGTCAGCGTGCTGCTCTTGTCCTGTAGGCGGGAGATCTCATCGCCGATATTCAGCGAATTGTCATTACCGACCAAGCGCAACTCTTCGATCTTGGCTTGCAGGTCGGCGATCGGCTGTTCGAAATCTAGAAAATTCGGGTTCATAGGCGTCCGTCTAGGGTCGCGTCCAAGAGAGCTTGGGCCGGCCGGTTGTCTATTCGCGCCCTACCTTAAGGGACAGGCGCGTTCAGGTCGAGATTAAAAATTCGGGTCGGGATCAGGCGCGTTCCCATGGTAAGGAATGGCGCCTGACCGTCAACGGTATTGGAGGAAGACGTTGTCTCGCCCGAACTGGTCACGCAGGGCTTGAATCAAGGCATCCGCCGGGTCGATCCGCCAGGTCTCGCCAAACTGCAACAAGGCCTTCGCATCGGGGCTGGTGTAGTCCATGGTGATCGGGCACGCACCGCGATGACGCTTCAACAACTCGCCCAACCAGCGTAGCTGATCGCCCTTGAGATCCTTTGCATGCAACTTCAGGCSCAGGCTTTCGGCCAGGTTGGTGCGCGCATCTTCCATGCTCATCACCCGCTTGACCCGCAACCGCAGGCCACCGGAGAAGTCGTCGTTGCTGACTTCGCCTTCGACCACCACCATCGCATCGGTCTGCAACAACGACTGTGCGGAATGGAACGCATCGGCGAACAACGAGGCTTCGATCCGCCCGGAGCGGTCGTCGAGGGTGATGAAGCCCATCTTGTCGCCCTTTTTGTTCTTCATCACTCGCAGGGCGATGATCATGCCCGCGACCGTTTGCGTGTCGCGAGCCGGCTTCAGGTCGATGATGCGCTGACGGGCGAAGCGACGGATCTCGCCCTCGTATTCGTCGATCGGGTGGCCGGTGAGGTACAGGCCCAAGGTATCTTTCTCGCCTTTCAGGCGTTCCTTGAGGGTCAGCTCCTTGGCCTTGCGGTGATTGGCGTAGACGTCGGCATCTTCTTCAACGAACAGACCGCCAAACAGATCGGCATGCCCACTGTCGTGGGTACGAGCGGTTTGTTCGGCCGCCTTGATCGCCTCTTCCATGGCCGTCAACAACACCGCGCGGTTGCGGTCGATGTTGGCCTGATAGGCTTTCTGCTCATCGTGGAAATACGGGCCTAGGCGGTCCAGGGCACCACTGCGGATCAAGCCGTCGAGGGTGCGTTTGTTAATACGCTTGAGGTCGACCCGCGCGCAAAAATCGAACAGGTCCTTGAACGGCCCGTCTTGCCGCGCCTCGGTAATCGCTTCGACCGGGCCTTCGCCCACGCCCTTGATCGCGCCCAGACCGTAAATGATGCGGCCTTCGTCGTTCACCGTGAACTTGAACTCCGAGGTGTTCACGTCTGGCGCGTCGAGGCGCAGCTTCATGGTCCGCACTTCTTCGATCAAGGTCACGACCTTGTCGGTGTTGTGCATATCCGCCGACAGTACCGCGGCCATGAACGGCGCCGGATAGTGGGCTTTCAGCCACGCGGTCTGGTACGACACCAGGCCGTAGGCAGCGGAGTGGGATTTGTTGAAACCGTAACCGGCGAATTTTTCTACCAGGTCGAAAATGTTACCGGCAAGGTCAGCGTCGATATTGTTGGTGGCGCAACCTTCAATGAAACCGCCGCGCTGCTTGGCCATTTCTTCGGGTTTTTTCTTACCCATGGCTCGACGCAGCATGTCCGCGCCGCCGAGGGTGTAACCGGCCATGACCTGGGCAATCTGCATCACCTGTTCCTGATACAGGATGATGCCGTAAGTCGGCGCCAATACCGGCTTGAGGCCGTCGTACTGGTAGTCCGAGTGCGGGTACGCGAGTTCGGCGCGACCGTGCTTACGGTTGATGAAGTCGTCCACCATGCCCGATTGCAGCGGGCCCGGACGGAACAGGGCCACCAGTGCGATCAAGTCTTCCAGGCAGTCGGGCTTGAGCTTTTTGATCAGCTCTTTCATGCCTCGTGACTCGAGCTGGAACACCGCGGTGGTTTCGGCTTTTTGCAGCAGCGTGTAAGTCGGCTTGTCATCCAGCGGGATGAACGCGATGTCCAGCGGCGGTTCGTTGACCTTGGCGCGGTCGCGGTTGATGGTTTTCAGCGCCCAGTCGATGATCGTCAGGGTCCGAAGCCCCAGGAAGTCGAACTTCACCAGACCGGCAGCCTCAACGTCATCCTTGTCGAACTGGGTTACCAGACCGTCGCCCGCTTCGTCGCAATAGATCGGCGAGAAGTCGGTCAGTTTGGTCGGCGCAATCACCACGCCACCGGCGTGTTTACCGACGTTACGCACAACGCCTTCGAGCTTGCGCGCCATTTCCCAGATTTCCGCGGCTTCTTCATCGACCTTGATGAAGTCGCGCAGGATTTCTTCCTGTTCGTAGGCTTTTTCCAGGGTCATGCCGACTTCGAACGGAATCATCTTCGACAGACGATCCGCCAGTCCGTAGGACTTGCCCTGCACCCGCGCCACGTCACGGACCACAGCCTTGGCCGCCATGGAACCGAAGGTGATGATCTGGCTTACCGCGTTACGGCCGTATTTCTCGGCCACGTAATCGATCACGCGGTCGCGACCGTCCATGCAGAAGTCGACGTCGAAGTCGGGCATGGAAACCCGTTCCGGGTTAAGGAAACGTTCGAACAGCAGGTCATATTCCAGCGGGTCGAGGTCGGTGATCTTCTGCACATAGGCCACCAGCGACCCGGCACCCGACCCACGGCCAGGCCCCACCGGTACGCCGTTGTTCTTGGCCCACTGGATAAAGTCCATCACGATCAGGAAGTAACCGGGGAAGCCCATCTGGATAATGATATCCAGCTCGAAATTCAGCCGGTCGACATAGACTTGGCGCTTGGCTTCGTAGTCTTCGGTGGTGTCCTTGGGCAGCAGAACGCTGAGGCGTTCTTCCAGACCGTCGAAGGAAACCTTGCGGAAATATTCGTCGATGGTCATGCCATCGGGAATCGGGAAGTTGGGCAGGAAGTGCTTGCCCAGCTTCACTTCGATGTTGCAGCGCTTGGCGATCTCGACTGTGTTCTCCAGCGCCTCAGGCAGGTCGCTGAACAGCTCGGCCATTTCCTCGGCGCTTTTGAGGTATTGCTGATCGCTGTAATTCTTCGAACGCCGCGGATCGTCGAGGGCGCGGCCTTCACCGATGCAAACGCGGGTTTCGTGGGCTTCGAAGTCTTCCTGCTTGATGAAGCGCACGTCGTTGGTCGCCACCAGCGGCGCGCCGATTTTCTCGGCCAGGGCCACGGCGCCGTGCAGTTGTTCTTCGTCGTTGGGGCGGTTGGTGCGC
>NZ_JBFTMK010000048.1:0-14692 GCF_056396965.1 Pseudomonas sp. 05N434 | reverse complement strand
GCGACGAACAGCCCAAAGGCACTCATGCCCGCGCCCGCCAGTGGGTCAAAGGCGTGCTGGAGATGCAGCAACGGGCCGGCAACTCGCTGGAATTCATCGAGAGCGTGAAGATCGACCTGTTCCCGGACGAGGTCTACGTGTTCACGCCCAAGGGCCGGATCATGGAACTTCCAAAAGGCTCCACGGCGGTCGACTTCGCTTACGCGGTACACACCGACGTGGGCAACAGCTGCATTGCCTGCCGGATCAACCGTCGTCTCGCGCCGCTGTCCGAACCGCTGCAAAGCGGCTCCACGGTCGAGATCGTCAGCGCCCCCGGCGCACGGCCGAACCCGGCATGGCTCAACTTCGTGGTCACCGGCAAGGCGCGGACCCACATCCGCCATGCGCTTAAGCTGCAACGCCGCTCCGAATCCATCAGCCTCGGCGAACGCCTGCTGAACAAGGTGCTCAACGGTTTCGACAGCTCGCTGGAAAAAGTCCCGGCCGAGCGTGTGCAGTTGATGCTCCACGAATATCGCCTGGAACTGATCGAAGACCTGCTCGAAGACATCGGACTGGGCAATCGCATGGCTTACGTAGTCGCCCGCCGCCTGCTCGGCGAAGGCGAACAGCTGCCAAGCCCGGAAGGTCCGCTGGCCATTCGCGGTACCGAAGGCCTGGTGCTCAGTTACGCCAAGTGCTGCACGCCGATCCCTGGCGACCCGATCGTTGGCCATCTGTCCGCCGGCAAAGGGATGGTGGTGCACCTGGACAACTGCCGCAACATCAGCGAAATCCGCCACAACCCGGAAAAATGCATCCAGCTCTCGTGGGCCAAGGATGTCACCGGCGAATTCAACGTCGAGCTGCGCGTCGAACTGGAACACCAGCGCGGCCTGATCGCCTTGCTGGCCAGCAGCGTCAACGCGGCCGACGGCAATATCGAAAAAATCAGCATGGACGAACGCGACGGTCGTATCAGCGTGGTCCAACTGGTGGTCAGCGTGCACGACCGCGTGCACCTGGCCCGCGTGATCAAGAAACTGCGCGCCCTGACCGGGGTCATCCGCATCACCCGCATGCGCGCGTAGCCCACCCTTCACAAGGAGTCATACATGACCAAGACCGTTATCAACAGCGACAAGGCCCCGGCCGCCATCGGTACTTACTCCCAGGCGATCAAGGCTGGCAACACCGTGTACATGTCGGGTCAGATTCCTCTGGACCCAAAAACCATGGAACTGGTCGAAGGCTTCGAAGCCCAGACCGTCCAGGTGTTCGAGAACCTCAAAGCCGTGGCTGAAGCCGCCGGTGGTTCGTTTAAAGACATCGTCAAACTGAACATTTTCCTCACCGACCTGAGCCACTTCGCCAAGGTCAACGAGATCATGGGCAAGTACTTCGACCAGCCTTACCCAGCCCGCGCCGCCATCGGCGTTGCAGCCCTGCCAAAGGGTTCGCAGGTTGAAATGGATGCCATTCTGGTCATCGAGTAATGTGTCTGGCGCAGCCTTGCGAGGCTGCGCCGACTGATCTTGTACAAAGGGTTCTGAAAGGATTCCACCATGCGCCACGCGCTAGCTCTCTCGCTGGTCGCCCTACTCTTGGGCGGATGTGCCAGCAACCCTGCCGACCGTGATATCAGCGGCACCTGGATCAACCAGGTGGCGATCGATGCCGCATCCAAAGGCGGCCCCCTGCGTGAAGCGCTCCAGGCCTATGGCCCGAATCTGGAATGGAACGTCAACACCAGGGCCGGTCAGGCCCGCTACACCAATGGTTTTGAAAACGTCGAAGGCAAGCTGCTGGGCGAAAAGTCCGGCGCCTGGAATGTCGACTTTTATGGCAGCTCCGCCAGCGAGTTGAAGCGTGATGGCAAGCGACTGAACCAGGCTGCCAACGACAACGAGCCCGAGCAAGTCTTCGACCGTGCATCGGTCCAGGTTCCGGAAGGAGCGCCTATTGGCGCTAGTTTCGAGCGCGCGCTGTATTCGGCTTACATGGGCGGCAGCTGGAAAATCCTCAGCGGCCCGGGCGAAGGCAGCACCGTCCAGTTCCAGGCAGACGGTCAGGTCGCCGGTCTGCCCGGTGCAGATCGCTATGCCCTGTGCCTGGCGGGCGATTGCGCGTCGATGAGCGGCGGCAACGACAACATCTGGCTGCAGTTGAATGGCCAGGGCAATACCTGGATCTTTGCGCGCAAGGGCAAAGAACTGGAGATTTTCCAGACGGTGAACACTGCACTGGCGGACGAGATGCCTTCGTTCACACCGGGTGATCGCAAGTGGTTGCTCGAAAAGCAGTAAGCCGGCCCTGAGGCCAACGCAGAACCCATGTGGGAGCGGGCTTGCTCGCGAAAGCGGTGTAACAATCAACGATGATGTTGAATGTTATGTCCCCTTCGCGAGCAAGCCTGCTCCCACATTTGGTTTGAGGTGACCGGAAGTCAGCAGCGGCCTTCAAGAATCGCGGCATAGCCCTCGCGGAAACTCGAATACTTCGGCGCCCAGCCCAACGCCTTCGCCCGAGCATTGCTGCAGCGCTTGCTGCCGGCACGACGCACACTGGCATCATCGGCCCATTCGGTCACGCCCAGATACTCACGCAACCAGCCCACCACCTCTGCCATTGGCGCAGGCGCATCATCGACACCTATATAGGCATCATCCAGCGCCACTCCACGCCGATCCGCCTCAAGCAGGAACGCCAGCAACCCCGCCGCGTCGTCGACGTGAATGCGATTGGCGTACAGCGGGGGATCGATCGCCACGCGATAACCGCGACGAACCTGAGTCAGTAGCCACTCTCGACCCGGACCATAAATACCGGTCAGACGCACGATGCTGGCCGGGATGCCGCTATCACGCGCCACTTGCTCGGCTTCCAGCATCAAACGCCCCGAATAACCGCCCGCCACCGTCGGCGAGGTTTCATCGACCCACTCACCGTCCTGCTGACCGTAAACACTGCTGCTGGAGACAAACAGAATGCGCTTTGGCTGCTGGCCATGTTGTTTCAACCACCCCAGCACATGCTGCAAGCCTTCGACATAGGCGACGCGATAGCCCGCCTCGTCGTGGTCGGTGGCAGCGGCGCTGTACACCAGATAGTCCAGTGGCGTGGTCGGCCAGTCAGCCGGGCATTGCGCGCTGAACAGGTCACCCGCAACACCAACCACTCCGGCCGGCAAGCGCGACACATTGCGGCGCAGGCCATAAACCTGCCAGTGCCCTGCCAGCAATTGCGTAGCCAGACGGCTGCCGACATCACCGCAGCCGGCGATCAAAACAGAAGGCGCGGACATCAGAAGACTCCCTCAAGAAAGGTACAGACTAGCGCCCGAAATGGATAAGCAGCTAGCAATGGAAGAAAAAAAGAGACGCTATTACTTTTGTTAACAAGAATTAATTGCAATAATGCCAGCCACTTTTGTTCTCGGCCTTACGAGGCCTGGAAGAACACTTACCGTCTTTTCCTCTCAGGTCCGGCCAGCATGACACGCAATCAACTCTCCGCTTCGCCAACCAAACGACCTCGCGCCTGGAGCGCGGTAGCCGCCCTGCTGCTCAGCCTGATGCTGGCGCCGACCGCCGCATTCGCCGATGCGCAAGCGCCGGCCACACAGCCTGCGGCTACTCAAACACCAGCCGTTCAAACCGCACCTGTCGCGACCGATCCGGTCCAGGCCGTAGACGCCGCGGACATGCCGCAAGCTCTCGAAGCCGACAACTCCCTGGGCATGGCCCACGACCTGTCGCCATGGGGCATGTACAAGAACGCCGATATTATCGTGAAAATCGTGATGATCGGCCTGGCCATCGCCTCGATCATCACCTGGACCATCTGGATCGCCAAGGGCTTCGAGCTGATGGGCGCCAAGCGTCGTCTGCGCGCTGAAATCGCTCATCTGAAAAAAGCCGCCACCCTTAAGGAAGCCAGCACCACGGCGGCCAAGGAAGGCACCCTGGCCAACCTGCTGGTCCACGACGCGCTGGAAGAAATGCGCTTGTCGGCCAACAGCCGCGAGAAGGAAGGCATCAAGGAACGCGTGAGCTTCCGCCTCGAGCGCCTCGTCGCAGCCTGCGGTCGCAACATGAGCAGCGGCACCGGCGTGCTGGCCACCATCGGTTCCAYCGCGCCGTTCGTCGGCCTGTTCGGTACCGTATGGGGCATCATGAACAGCTTCATCGGCATCGCCAAAACCCAGACCACCAACCTCGCCGTCGTGGCCCCCGGCATCGCCGAAGCCCTGCTGGCGACCGCGCTGGGTCTGGTTGCAGCGATTCCTGCGGTGGTCATCTACAACGTCTTCGCCCGCTCCATTGCCGGTTACAAGGCACAAGTGTCCGACGCCTCGGCGGAAGTCCTGCTGCTGGTCAGCCGCGACCTCGACCACCAGCCGCCCGAGCGCAGCTCGCAACCGCACATGGTGAAAGTGGGGTAATCGGCCATGGGCCTGCATTTGAAAGAAGGCGCAGACGACGATCTGGCCGAGAACCACGAAATCAACGTCACGCCGTTCATCGACGTGATGCTGGTGCTGTTGATCATCTTCATGGTGGCGGCGCCGCTGGCCACCGTGGACATCAAGGTCGACCTGCCCGCCTCCACCGCCAAACCGGCGCCGCGACCAGAGAAGCCGGTGTTCCTCAGCGTCAAAGCTGACCAGCGCCTGTTCCTCGGCGAAGACGAAGTGAAGACCGAAGCCCTCGGCGCCACACTCGACGCCAAGACCCAGGGCAAGAAAGACACGACGATCTTCTTCCAGGCCGACAAAGGCGTGGACTACGGCGACCTGATGAGCGTGATGGACGCCCTGCGCGCCGCCGGCTACCTGAAGGTCGGTCTGGTCGGACTCGAGACGGCAGCCAAAAAATGATCAACACGCGCCAAAAGCTGACGCGTTACAGCGGTAGCCTGGCCGTGGTGCTGGGCGTCCATGCGCTGGCCATTGCGCTCGCGCTGAACTGGACCTCGCGCCCGCCGATCGAGCTGCCGCCGCAAGCGATGATGGTCGAGCTGGCGCCGATGCCGGCCCCGCCACCGCCCGCACCGCCGAAGGTGATCACGCCGCCACAGCCGCCGGCGCCGGTGGAAGAACTACCGATTCCGAAACTCGCTGAAGCGCCGAAGGCCGAGATTGCCGTGCCCAAGCCGGTCAAACCCAAGCCGAAGCCGCAACCGCCCAAGCCTGTGGAGAAAAAGCCGGAGCCACCGAAGGAAAAGCCTTCCGAGGAGAAGCCTAGCGACACGCAGCCAACCCAGGCGCCGACGGAGAAGTCCGCTCAGCCGGCTCCCGGTCCATCGCCCGCGCAACAAGCCGCCAAGGCCAGTTGGCAAGGCACCCTGCTCGCGCACCTGGCCAAGTACAAAAAGTACCCGGCCAGCGCACAGCAACGCGGCAAGGAAGGTTTGAACCGTCTGCGCTTTGTGGTGGATGCCGAAGGTAACGTGCTGTCGTTCGAACTGGTGGGCCGCTCCGGCAACGCCGATCTGGACCGGGCTACCCTGGAAATGATCCGCCGCGCCCAACCGCTGCCCAAGCCACCAGCCGACATGCTGAACAACGGCACCATCGAAATCGTTGCACCGTTTGTTTACTCGCTGGAACGCCGACGCTAAAAACACCGCCGCTCCCACAGGTTCTTCGGCGGTTACAAAACCTATAAAAGGCATCGAAAGGTGCCTTTTTGCATATCTGGAAACGGCAAACCTGCATTGCCCAGTGTCACTTAGCACACTCAGTCTGATAACGTGCGTCTATCGATTGCAGCCGGTATGCTTGGCCCGCAACTTCATGGACGCTTGCTATGACTCTCACAGAATTACGCTACATCGTTACCCTCGCCCAAGAGCAGCACTTCGGTCACGCGGCCGAGCGTTGCCACGTCAGCCAGCCGACCCTGTCGGTGGGCGTGAAAAAGCTTGAAGACGAACTCGGTGTGCTGATTTTCGAGCGCAGCAAGAGCGCCGTGCGCCTGACCCCGGTCGGTGAAGGCATTGTCGCCCAGGCGCAAAAAGTCCTGGAACAGGCCCAAGGCATCCGCGAACTGGCCCAGGCCGGCAAGAACCAGCTGACTGCACCGCTGAAAGTTGGCGCGATCTACACCGTCGGCCCGTACCTGTTCCCGCACCTGATTCCACAACTGCACCGGGTCGCCCCGCAGATGCCGTTGTACATCGAAGAAAACTTCACCCACGTGCTGCGCGACAAACTGCGCAACGGCGAGCTCGACGCGATCATCATCGCCCTGCCGTTCAACGAAGCCGATGTACTGACGTTGCAGCTCTACGACGAGCCGTTCTACGTCCTGATGCCGGCCCAGCACCCGTGGACGCAAAAAGAATCCATCGACGCCGCCCTGCTCAACGACAAGAGCCTGCTGCTGCTCGGCGAAGGCCACTGCTTCCGCGATCAAGTGCTGGAAGCCTGCCCGACCCTGGCCAAAGGCAACGACGGCGCCAAGCACACCACCGTGGAATCCAGCTCGCTGGAAACCATCCGCCACATGGTCGCCTCTGGCCTGGGCATTTCGATCCTGCCGCTGTCGGCGGTGGACAGCCACCACTACGCCCCCGGCGTGATCGAAGTGCGTCCATTGAGTGCGCCGGTGCCATTCCGCACCGTAGCCATCGCCTGGCGCGCGAGCTTCCCACGGCCCAAGGCGATTGAAATCCTCGCCGACTCCATTCGCCTGTGCTCGGTGGCCAAGCCGCCAGCGCCGGTGGTGGCCGGTTAAGTCGCTGTCATGACCGAGTTGTCGCAAGTGTCGGTGACGGCACTCAAGGGTGTCGGCGAAGCCATGGCCGAGAAACTGGCCAAGGTCGGTCTGGAGAATCTCCAGGACGTGCTGTTCCACCTGCCGTTGCGCTATCAGGACCGCACCCGCGTGGTCCCGATCGGCCATTTGCGACCCGGGCAAGACGCGGTGATCGAAGGCACCGTCAGCGGCGCCGACGTGGTCATGGGCCGGCGCCGTAGCCTGGTTGTCCGTCTGCAGGACGGCACCGGCGGGCTCAGCCTGCGCTTCTACCATTTCAGCAACGCCCAGAAAGAAGGCCTCAAACGCGGCACGCGGATTCGCTGCTACGGCGAAGCCCGGCCCGGTGCGTCGGGGCTGGAGATCTACCACCCGGAATATCGCGCCATCACCGGCGATGAGCCGCCGCCAGTGGATGAAACCCTGACCCCGGTCTACCCGCTCACCGAAGGCCTGACTCAGCAGCGCTTGCGCCAGCTGTGCATGCAAACCCTGACCCTGCTCGGCCCCAGCAGCTTGCCCGACTGGCTGCCGACCGAACTGGCCCGGGACTATCAACTGGCGCCACTGGCCGATGCGATCCGCTACCTGCATCACCCGCCCGCCGATGCTGACGTCGATGAGCTCGCCCTCGGTCATCACTGGGCCCAGCACCGCTTGGCCTTTGAAGAGCTGCTGACCCATCAACTGTCCCAGCAGCGCCTGCGCGAGAGCATGCGTGCCCTGCGCGCGCCGGCCATGCCCAAAGCCACGAAACTGCCACAACAGTATCTGGCTAACCTCGGCTTCACCCCGACCGGCGCCCAGCAACGGGTCGGCAACGAAATCGCTTACGACCTCAGCCAGCACGAACCGATGCTGCGCTTGATTCAGGGCGACGTGGGCGCGGGCAAAACCGTGGTCGCCGCCCTCGCCGCGCTTCAGGCGCTGGAAGCGGGTTATCAGGTCGCACTGATGGCGCCTACAGAGATTCTCGCCGAGCAGCACTTCATCACCTTCAAGCGCTGGCTCGAACCGCTGGGCATCGAAGTTGCGTGGCTGGCGGGCAAGCTCAAGGGCAAAAACCGCGTGGCCGCGCTGGAGCAGATCGCGGGCGGAGCACCGATGGTGGTCGGCACCCACGCGCTGTTTCAGGACGAAGTGCAATTCAAGAACCTGGCACTGGCGATCATCGACGAACAGCACCGCTTCGGCGTGCAGCAGCGCCTGGCATTGCGGCAGAAAGGCGTCGGCGGGCGGATGTGTCCGCACCAGCTGATCATGACCGCCACGCCGATCCCGCGGACGCTGGCCATGAGCGCCTACGCCGACCTCGACACCTCGATCCTCGACGAACTGCCCCCCGGCCGCACCCCGGTGAATACGGTGCTGGTCACCGACACCCGGCGCGTCGAAGTGATCGAACGGGTGCGCGGCGCTTGTGCCGAGGGCCGTCAGGCCTATTGGGTGTGCACGCTGATCGAAGAGTCGGAAGAGCTGACCTGCCAGGCCGCCGAAACCACACACGAAGACCTCACCGCCGCCCTCGGCGAGTTGAAGGTCGGCCTGATCCACGGCCGCATGAAGCCCGCCGAAAAAGCTGCCGTCATGGCCGAATTCAAGGCCGGCAACCTGCAACTGCTGGTCGCCACCACCGTGATCGAAGTTGGCGTGGACGTGCCCAACGCCAGCCTGATGATCATCGAAAACCCCGAACGCCTTGGCCTCGCACAATTGCACCAGTTGCGTGGCCGCGTCGGCCGGGGCAGCGCCGTCAGCCATTGCGTGCTGCTCTACCATCCACCGCTGTCGCAGATCGGCCGTCAGCGGCTGGGCATCATGCGCGAAACCAACGACGGTTTTGTCATCGCCGAAAAAGACCTCGAACTGCGCGGCCCCGGCGAAATGCTCGGCACACGCCAGACCGGCCTGCTGCAATTCAAGGTCGCGGACCTGATGCGCGATGCCGATTTACTGCCCGCCGTGCGCGACGCCGCCCAAGCCTTGCTCGAGCGCTGGCCGGATCACGTCAGCCCGCTGCTCGACCGCTGGCTACGCCATGGGCAGCAATACGGCCAAGTGTGAGCACTGTCGCAGTTTCTGGACCCTGGCCTTAAACAAGCTGGTTATACTCCTGCAATTGTTTGAAAACGGATACAGACCATGACAGAAGCTGCCCTCGCCCCTGAAACCCCGCACGCTCCGTCTGTTATTCGGCTGCTGCTCGGCAAACTGGGCATCGCCTACCAGGAAGTCCTCGACCATCACGGCCTGAACGCCTCACGCAAAGTGCAGGCGGTTTTGCTGGACGATGCCGTCGGCGCGCTCATGGTGCTGTTTCCGCAAAGTCAATTGCTCGACCTCAACCGCCTCGCCGAACTCACCGGCCGCCGGTTGACCGCCGTATCCACCGAACGCCTGGTAAAAATGCTCGGCAAACACAGCCTGAGCCTGCTGCCCGGCCTGCCGGCGCTCACCAGCTCACCGTGCCTGTATGAAGAAAGCCTGCTGCGCGAACCGAAGTTGCTGATCAACTCGGGCGAGCCGGGCGTGCTGCTGGAAATCACCAGCGAAGATTTCAAAACCATGCTGACCAAGGCCAGCGCCGGCAACTTCGGCGAAGCCGTGCACAGCATCCGCCCGAACCTCGACCGTCCCGACGATGACCGCGAGGAAATCACCCAGGCCGTGCAAGCGTTCACCGCGCGGCGCATTCAGCAACGCCTGGAAGCGACCATCGAAATTCCGCCACTGGCCGAAACCGCGCAGAAAATCATCAAACTGCGGGTCGACCCCAACGCCACCATCGACGACATCACCGGCGTGGTCGAAACCGACCCAGCCCTGGCCGCCCAAGTCGTCAGCTGGGCGGCGTCGCCGTACTACGCCTCGCCGGGCAAGATTCGTTCAGTGGAAGACGCCATCGTCCGCGTGCTGGGTTTCGACCTGGTGATCAACCTGGCGCTGGGCCTGGCCCTGGGTAAAACCCTGAGCCTGCCCAAAGACCACCCGCAACACACCACGCCGTACTGGCAGCAATCGATCTACACCGCCGCCGTCATCGAAGGCCTGACCCGCGCCATGCCCCGCGCCCAGCGCCCGGAAGCCGGCCTGACCTACCTCGCCGGCCTGCTGCACAACTTCGGCTACCTGCTGCTGGCCCACGTCTTCCCGCCGCACTTCTCGCTGATCTGCCGCCACCTGGAGGTCAACCCGCATCTGTGCCACAGCTACGTCGAGCAACACCTGCTGGGCATCAGCCGCGAACAGATCGGCTCATGGCTGATGCGCTACTGGGACATGCCCGAAGAACTGGCCACCGCCCTGCGCTTCCAGCACGACCCAAGCTACGACGGCGACTACGCCGAGTACCCGAACCTCGTATGTTTGGCCGTGCGTTTGCTGCGTAGTCGCGGGATTGGCTCGGGGCCGGATGAAGACATTCCGGATGCCTTGCTGGAGCGTGTGGGGCTGACTCGCGACAAAGCCAACGATGTGGTCAGCAAAGTGCTTGAAGCTGAAGTGCTGCTGCGCGAATTGGCTTCGCAATTTAGCCAGGCCTAAAAGCATCGTCGGATCGCCGCCCGGACCAAGCCACGCTCCCACAGGACTCAGGTAATCCCTGTGGGAGCGGGCTTGCCCGCGATGAATCCACCTCGGTCTGACTGAAATACACCAACCCCTGTGGCGAGGGAGCTTGCTCCCGCTCGACTGCGCAGCAGTCGCAACCCAGCCGCCGCAGTGTGTCAGATACAACCGAAGTCTCAGGCTTTAGGGCCGCTTCGCAGCCCAGCGGGAGCAAGCTCCCTCGCCACAAAAGCCTCCTCCACTCCTGACTGGATCAAGGTTCTCAGGCCTTAGCCTTCGCCTTCCTAGGCTTCAAATACTTGGTCAACCCCTGAAACCAGATCACCAGCGCCGGGTTGCCCTTGATCTGAATCGACTTATCCTGAATCCCCTGCATAAACGCCAACTGCTTGTTCTTCGCCTGCATCGTGGCAAAGCCATACGCCGCGTCTTTAAAGGCAATCGCAAACGCAGGCTCGGCATACACGCCGGACTTGCTGGTAATACGCTGATCCTTCACCACGAAATGCCGCGCCACCTTCCCGTCCAGGGTCTGTAGCTGAAACACCAACGCCTTGTCACCCAACTGCTGCTGAAACGCAGGATTAGTCCGACTGGCCTTACCCATGAACAAACCCAGCATCCACAGAAGAAAACGAAATTTCATGCGCACAGCCTCAAAAGAAAAATGAACGGCCGACGCAGTGTAGCGGCTCCAAGCCAGAACGCCACTGTCGGGTTGTGTTAGAAGAAGATGAACCGCTTTTCCCGCATGATGACCGCTAAGTCACGCTTTGCACTTCATTCTGAGGGACCCGACCTACACCTAAAGAAACACATTCCTGTAGGAGCTGCCGAAGGCTGCGATCTTTTGATCTTAATGCCCTCAAACCACTCGGACATTTCCTTCAAAACGCCGGGCTGTCCGTGAACTAGGCGACCTTGGCGTTCACCGATAACCTCTGTTCGTCACCGCAAAATCGGTGACTCGGACGTGCAAGTCCGGAATCGGCACACAATCGGTTATGGCTATTCATTGAGCGTTTTCTTATGCTCCCGAATCGTTATGGCGGCTGTGTGTGGGAGACCTTCGGGTCTGCCGGTTTGCCGATTCCGGTCTTGCACACCTATACACAGCTGCCACCTCATTCGAAGTGCAAGCGAAACGGTGCTAGCTCCTAATATCGGTACTACTCAAATGATCAAGCCAACACCGAATCCCCCAGAAAACCCAGCCACATCCCCCTACGAATCCTTAGATTCCAGAAAACTCCACGAAGCCGCCGAACGCGCCCTCGACCACCATTTCGCCCCACCACCCAATGAAAAACCCAAGCGCAAAGGCAAACTCTTCACCGTCTCCCCCGACATCGACACCGAAGCCCTCCTGGCCAACGCCTCCGAAGACCTGAAGTCCATCAGCGCCATCGCCGCCGACCTGGCCGATGACATCGAAGGCACCCGCCGCTCAGTCGCCCTGGCACTCAGCAGAATGGCCGATGGSGTGCAGTTGTTGGTGGAGCGRGYGCTGGATCACATTGATTCGCCGAATCCGGCGGAGCATCGGGTGAAGGCGTAGCAAAAAAGTACGAAGGGGACTTAAAGTCCCCTTCTTCAGCGTTTATACCTGCACCGCGAAATTTACAGGCAGTGACTGGCCTTTATGTCTGAGCCTTGCGAAACCAAACGCTTCACGCCGTCGCTACCCCCCGGGCTACCTTTATCAGCTGACATCTGATAACAGGCCAACGCCCGGGACATATCCTTTGTTCCCAATTCACCACTCTCAAAAGAAGACCCCAAGTAGTTCATCGCCTCTGTGGATCCCATGGAAACCGCGCGAATAATTTCCCTTTCTGCCTGCTCGGGGTGGAGGCAAGGGCCGTTATAGTCGGTGGAATTACCGTTACAAAAATAAGTGGCATAACCCAGCGCGCCGCTCGCTGTCGTCGATGCCGCTTTGAACAAAGCCTCAACCTTGCTGGTTTCCAGCTGAGGTGCCATCTGCGAAAGACTTAAGCTTGCCGCCGACAGACTCGCCTGTGGATCACCCGACTCTGCAGCACAGACATAGTTTTCCAGTGACGCTTCAATCAACTCCCCAGTCAGACGGTATCGTTCAAGAAACCCCAACCCACCCAAGCCCTCAGCACGTTGATAACAAAGGTTCTCCGCGCGGCTCATTCCGGGTCTATCGGGTGCGACAAGCTCCCTCTCGCTGATCGACCAATCCTCAATCCCCACGAGCGACCAGCACGACTTTTTAGCAAAGTTAAAAATCTTGATGTTGCTGTTACCGGCCCGTTTATCAACAACGTTCATGTGAGTGTCATCTACTGTTTCGATCTCAACCCCTTCAGTCTTGCCTTCCATCGCAGCCATCAACGGAAACGTCAAACTGGAGCCAGTCTCCGCAGTAATTTGCGGTTCAAATCGACCCGGGTCCGAGGTCCGCTTCAACACCAATATTTTCACCGCCAGTGCGGTAAGGCGCTTCTGGGACTCGGCACTGGCGGAGAATGCCGGCAGAAACTGAGCAAAGCTCTGGGATGGACACGAGACGTCTGACCCTCGCCCAACAGTTGAACCACTGACGATGTCGGGCGCAATACTGTCCAGAAAGACTGTGCGCTCGCGGCTCATTCTTGCGATGCAATTGTTCACCGTTGCCACATAAGCGGACGTGCCAGGCTTAATCTCAAACGCTTCGAGCGGGCAATTCGCATCGCGCAATTTTATCCACACGCGCTGTGCTTCTTTGACCTTCGCCGTGTACGCCGCCCCCGTGTCGGGTTCGGCTCGATACTGCGCTTCGAGTCGAGCCATAAGCTGGTGATAACTCGTATTCAACTGCGAATCGGCAGCGCTCTTCGCGACATCAGAACACCTGTCAATTTGCTCGCTTATGGTGATCTCGCTGCAATCATCCTGCGCAAACGCAGTGGGCAAACCTAGCAGGCCACTAAACATTGCACCCATAAGGAGCCTTACAAACTGATTCATCCCAATCATCCTTGTGGTTTTTTAACACACCCTTCGTAAGGGGTTATGGCGTATTAAAATTCTTCTTTACATATGCCTTTATTGAGGCCGCATCTTTATAAGCAAACGCTTGTGGCACATGATCGCAAGACAGGCAACCAAAAAAATAATGAGCAGGTGTGGATGCATTGGGATAATACCCCCCCTTTTCACACTCTTCACCCCCGACAAAATAAAGCACAGAGCAAAGTACGACTTTCTAGCATTATCAAGCATCTAAACATAATAGATGATCGAGACTTTTACCAAACCATTAGCAACCATCGACACTTTCACATGGCACCCACCCTCGAATTTCTTTCTTCTTAGCAGTTGTATACAAAATTGAAACCCAGCCAGCTGAAATAGCCTCCTGCTTCACTTTATCCCCCTTAATCAAATACATTTTTGTGACGCTCGCCGGAGACATTAACGAATATATAAATGTCTTCCTATTTACAACCAGATCGAGCAAGCCACCACTCGCCCAGCTACGGTAGTTTTTAGATGACAAATGACTAACAATTACATCTCGAGCCTTATATGGATAGGTATAAATGCGCTTATCCTCATTCTCATCCGGAGACAAAACGTCGGCTCCACTTCCAAAGTAGCCTGTTAACTCCTTATCAGCAGAGTAATCCTCACCCACCTTATGAAAAACCATAACACTGAAGTAGTCACTTCCGTAACTTACTCCAGTAAACGCATGAATCGGTGCACTATGAATGACGAATAGCTCATTCTCACCACTCGCTACTGGCTCAGTAAAAACATCTCGAACTTCGCCTGGATCCGCAACATAAGGCAAACGCGCGACTAGTTTCAGCATACCGGTGGAACAGTTCAGAAAACTTATGCCAAGCCCCATCTCCGGATTCTGCTTACCCTCATCCTCAAGCACTGGAATCGGGCTAACAACAATAAAGCCTCCATCTACCGAAAACGGCGAATAAGTCAAATCTTTAGGCGCATCGCACGCGAAAGCGTAAGGAGCAACCAAAAGAACAACAGCAAAAAATACGCGCATAACGTTCTGAAATATCATCCAGCACACCCACCAAAATCGCTATCTATTAAGACCATGATCTCTTTGCTATAGGTATTCCTAAGAGCAAGCTGATCAAGCCCGGTATTAATTACCTTTGTCACCTTCTTAATTTTCAAATCAATATCTAACGAAGCATTATCTGCAATAGTTCCAATATTATTCTGCTTCCAGAACCAGCTACCCGACGCAACGATCGCATAGACATCGGTTTCAGCCAATAATGGTGTTGCATCGATTCTTACGCCAATAGCATTTGCACATCTCCTGTAGGTTTCATAATGTGTCAAATGCAGAAGACCGCGGCCTCGATAGTCGTTATCTGGATAATCGC
>NZ_JBFTMK010000047.1:0-14708 GCF_056396965.1 Pseudomonas sp. 05N434 | reverse complement strand
CAGTATGGACGCGCCAATCCTGTTGCCGGGCGGTACCCAGGTGTTGACTTCACTCAGCATCGGCATCGCCGTGTACCCGGATAATGGGCTTACGCCCGGTGCGCTGCTCGATGCTGCAGATACCGCGATGTATCAGGCCAAACGCCTTTCCCGAGGCGCTCACCACACGGCAGGGTCGGAGCACTCTGTCGTCCATCTTCAAACCAGGAGCTAATTTTTGTGTTCACATTCACTCAGCGTTCTCTGCGATTTTTTACGATTAGCTTATTCATGACCTTGCTGGCATTGACCGGTTGCCAGACGACACCGCAGAAAGGACTGACCCCGGCGCAGATCGCTGTACTCAAGCAACAAGGTTTCGAGATGACGGATGAGGGCTGGGCCTTCGGCCTGTCCGGCAAAGTGCTGTTCGGTAGCGATGTCGAACACCTCAACCCCGCCAGTACCCAGATCGTCGAACGCATTGGCAAGGCGTTGTTGGGCGTGGGAATCGAGCGGGTGAGGATTGACGGCCATACCGATGCCTCGGGCGAGGAATCCTATAACGAACAACTTTCCCTGCGTCGCGCGAAAAGCGTTGAAGCGGTATTGGCCGCTGTCGGCATAAAAGAACAAAACATCCAGCTACGCGGCCTGGGCAGCAGCAAGCCCGTCGCCTCCAACGCCACCGCGGCCGGGCGCACCGAGAACCGCCGGGTGTCGATCGTGGTGAGTGCCGATTAATCGGCGAACACCATCTCCCGACTTTCCCCCATCAACAGCGCCTGATTCTGCTCGGTGACGGTACGGATGTAATCCCACAACAAGGTAATCCGCTTGAGCTTGCGCAGGTCCTCCCGGCAGTACATCCAGAACTGCCGGGTGATGGTGATCTCTTGTGGTAACACCGGCAGCAATCGCGGATCCTGAGCCGCTAAAAAGCACGGCAGAATCGCCAGTGACCGTCCTTGCTGCGCCGCCACGAACTGCGCGATCACACTGGTGCTGCGCAGATTGGCACTGGCACCGGGCAGCACATTCGCCAGGTACAGCAGCTCCGAGCTGAACGCCAGATCGTCCACATAACTGATGAATTGATGCTTGYTCAAATCTGCCGGGCGGCGGATCGGTGAGTGCTTGTCCAGATAATCCTGGGTCGCGTACAGCTGCAATCGATAGTCACAGAGTTTGCAGCAGACATAAGGGCCGTGTTCCGGCCGCTCCAGCGCAATGACGATGTCTGCCTCGCGCTTGGACAGGCTGATGAAGTGCGGCAGCGGCAGGATGTCCACCGAGATCGCCGGGTAGGCGTCGACGAAATGGCTCAGCTGCGGGGTGATGAAAAAGCTGCCGAACCCTTCGGTACAGCCCATGCGCACATGCCCGGACAACGCGACGCCTGAGCCCGAGACCTGCTCGCAAGCCATGTGCAGAGTGCTTTCGATCGATTCGGCGTAACCCAGCAGGCGCTGGCCTTCAGCGGTCAGGACGAAGCCGTTGGTGCGGGACTTCTCGAACAACAGCGTACCCAACGAGGCCTCCAGCGAACTGATGCGTCGCGACACAGTGGTGTAGTCCACCGCCAGGCGCTTGGCCGCAGTGCTGGCCTTGCGAGTACGGGCAACTTCAAGGAAAAACTTGAGGTCATCCCAGTTCAACGAGCCTAAAGACGTGATGTTTTTTTGCATGATGGACCGGCTTTTATGTGCGTTCTTATTAGAAGTTTGCACATCTATACTCCAAAAACAGTCCGACAACCAAATCGCGACACACGCCTCATCTCAAGGCGACTTTCTCGCCTTGGCTCCCAAGATAGCTCTCTAAATAAGAACAACGTCCCGGAGACCCGACATGAACGCATCGCTAGAAACCACCGTACAAAAGATCAAGTTATTGATCGATGGCGAGTGGGTCGAATCCCAGACCACCGAATGGCACGACATCGTCAATCCGGCGACCCAGCAAGTGCTGGCCAAAGTCCCTTTCGCGACCGCTGCTGAAGTCGATGCCGCCATCAGCGCCGCTCATCGCGCCTTTCAGACCTGGAAGCTGACGCCAGTCGGCGCGCGGATGCGCATCATGCTCAAGCTTCAGGCGCTGATTCGCGAGCACTCCAAGCGTATTGCCGTGGTACTCAGCAATGAGCAGGGTAAAACCATCGCCGACGCTGAGGGCGATATCTTCCGTGGCCTGGAAGTGGTCGAACACGCCTGTTCCATTGGCAGCCTGCAAATGGGCGAGTTCGCCGAGAACGTCGCAGGCGGTGTCGACACCTACACCCTGCGTCAGCCGATCGGCGTCTGCGCCGGCATTACCCCGTTCAACTTCCCGGCGATGATTCCGCTGTGGATGTTCCCGATGGCCATCGCCTGCGGCAACACCTTCGTGCTCAAGCCTTCCGAGCAGGATCCGATGTCGACCATGCTGTTGGTGGAGCTGGCGATTGAAGCCGGCATTCCGCCGGGTGTGCTCAACGTCGTTCATGGTGGCAAGGATGTGGTCGATGCGCTTTGCACCCACAAGGACATCAAGGCTGTTTCGTTCGTCGGTTCGACCGCGGTCGGCACGCATGTCTACGAGTTGGCCGGTAAACACGGCAAGCGCGTGCAATCGATGATGGGGGCCAAGAACCACGCCGTTGTGCTGCCCGATGCCAACCGCGAGCAAGCGCTCAATGCACTGGTCGGCGCCGGTTTCGGTGCGGCCGGGCAACGCTGCATGGCCACCTCGGTGGTGGTGCTGGTGGGCGCGGCCAAACAATGGCTGCCGGATCTCAAGGCGCTGGCGCAGAAACTCAAGGTCAATGCCGGCAGCGAGCCAGGCACCGATGTTGGTCCGGTGATTTCCAAGCGGGCCAAGGCACGGATTCTCGAGCTGATCGAAAGCGGGATCAAGGAAGGCGCCAAGCTGGAGCTGGACGGTCGCGACATCACTGTTCCGGGCTACGAACAGGGCAACTTTGTCGGCCCGACCCTGTTCTCTGGCGTAACCCCTGAGATGCAGATCTACACCCAGGAAATCTTTGGCCCGGTGCTGGTGGTGCTGGAAGTCGATACCCTCGATGAGGCCATCGCCTTGGTCAACGCCAACCCGTTCGGCAACGGCACGGGTCTGTTCACCCAGAGCGGTGCGGCGGCGCGTAAATTCCAGTCGGAAATCGACGTTGGCCAGGTCGGCATCAACATCCCGATCCCGGTGCCGGTACCGTTCTTCAGCTTCACCGGTTCCCGTGGTTCGAAGCTCGGCGACCTCGGTCCGTATGGCAAGCAAGTGGTGCAGTTCTACACTCAAACCAAGACCGTCACTGCACGTTGGTTCGATGACGACAGCATCAACCACGGTGTGAACACCACCATCCACTTGCGCTAAGGAGCCGGACATGAAAATCGCTTTTATCGGTCTCGGCAACATGGGCGCGCCGATGGCGCGCAACCTGATCAAGGCCGGCCATTCGCTGAACCTGTTTGACCTCAATCAAACCGTGCTGGCCGAACTGGCTCAACTCGGCGGCACCATCAGCACTTCACCGAAGGAAGCGTCGAAAGACGCGCAACTGGTGATCACCATGTTGCCGGCAGCGGCCCATGTGCGCAGTGTCTGGCTGGGTGAAGACGGTGTGCTGGCGGGAATCGCCAAAGGCGTGCCAGCGGTGGATTGCAGCACCATCGATCCGCAGACGGCGCGAGATGTTGCCGCGGCGGCCGCAAAGCAGGACGTGGCCATGGCCGATGCCCCGGTTTCCGGTGGCACTGGCGGTGCAGCGGCCGGGACGCTGACCTTCATGGTCGGCGCCACGCCTGAACTGTTCGCCACTCTGCAACCGGTGCTGGCGCAGATGGGCCGCAACATCGTCCACTGCGGCGAAGTCGGCACCGGGCAAATCGCCAAGATCTGCAACAACCTGCTGCTGGGGATTTCCATGGTTGGTGTCAGCGAAGCCATGGCGCTGGGCAGCGCCCTGGGTATCGACACAACCGTGCTGGCGGGCGTCATCAACAGTTCAACTGGGCGTTGCTGGAGTTCGGAGATGTACAACCCGTGGCCGGGCATCGTCGAAACGGCGCCGGCCTCGCGCGGTTATACCGGCGGTTTCGGTGCTGAACTGATGCTCAAGGATCTGGGGCTGGCCACTGAGGCGGCACGTCAGGCGCACCAACCGGTCGTGCTCGGCGCGGTGGCCCAGCAGTTGTATCAGGCGATGAGCCTGCGTGGGGAAGGGGGCAAGGACTTCTCGGCGATCATCAACAGCTATCGCAAACCCCAATAAGGGGATTGTGGTGAGGGAGCAAGCTCCCTCGCCACAGGATTCATGCATGCCTTTTTACCGAGAGACCACGTCGGGTGGTCTCTCGGTTTTTTGCATCAGGCAAACACGAAATACTTGCGCACGGTTTCAACCACTTCCCATGTGCCTTTCATCCCCGGTTCGATGACGAAGATATCACCGGCGCGCAGGTGGATCGGCGCCATGCCTTCCGGGGTGATGATGCAGTAGCCTTCCTGGAAGTGGCAGTATTCCCACTTCACGTATTCCACATACCACTTGCCCGGCGTGCAGATCCAGGTGCCCATGATCTTGCTGCCATCTTCGCTGGTGTACGCGTTGAGGTTGACGGTGTGCGGATCGCCTTCGAGCTTTTCCCATTTGCAGGCGTCGAGTACGGGCAACGGGTGAGTGTCGCGAAGAACGGTAATCGGTGCGGTCATGTGGACTCCGGGCCTTGGAATATAGAAAGTGGTACTGAAGAACTGAAGTCGCACCCTATAGCGCCCATGCTCCGCTCAGTTGTCTGTATTCGACATCGAGCTGTCCAGAAACGCGCAAACGCTCAAAGATTTTCCGGCGGGCAAAAACCTGCCCCTCAGGGCAGAGTCAAGGCGCTCAGCAAGGCCTGGGCATAACGGGGCAGTACGGTGAAGTCCCGGGCGCACAGCAACAGTTTGCGGCGAGCCCACGGCTCTTCCAGTACGACGCTTTTGAACGGCGTTTCAGCCGGCCAGCGTTCGACCGCCGCCAAGGGCACGATCGCCAGCCCGGCTCCCCGGGCGACCATGCGCATCACGCCCTCGAAACCATCGGCGCGGATGCGGACCTGCATCCGCAAGCCGCTGTGCAGGGCCTGTTCTTCCAGGTAAATGGCCAAGGCGCTGTTGGCGTTCAGGCCGACGTAGTCGTGGTGCAAAGTGGCGCTGAAATTTAGCGGTCCGGTGTCGGCCAAGGGGTGATCACGCGGCAGGATCAGCACCAGCGGATCGTCGCGGAAATAGCGGGTTTGCAGGCCGTCGGTATYCACGGCGTCGGACACGATCCCCAGGTCTGCTGCGCCCTGGCGCAAGGCGTGGGTGATGCGTGTGCTGGGCAGCTCCTGCAGGTCGATGTCGAGGTTCGGATGGTCGCGCAGAAAGTCCGCCAGCAACTCCGGCAGGTACTCGGTGATCGCAGTGGTATTGCACAGCAACCGCACCTGGCCTTTGACGCCTTTGGCGTATTCGACCAGCTCCTGCTGCATGCGCTCGGCCTGTTGCAGCAGGACTCGAGCGTGCTGCGCCAGTGCCTTGCCGGCCGGAGTGGGGCTGACACCGCGACGACCTCGCTCAAGAAACTCGATGCCCAGTGACGCTTCCATCGCGCGGATTCGTGCACTCGCCGCCGCCAGCGACAAATGGCTGCGGGCGGCACCGGCGGTGATGTTGCCGGTGTCGAGGATATTCAAGTAGAGGCGCAGGTCGGTGAGGTCGAAGTGCATACAGTGTCCCGGATCATTTGCCTCTTGTAGAGCAAGAGGCAGCCTCAGTATATGGCAGATTTTCAAGGCACCCTTCAGGGCCCACGATAGCCCCATGAATACACTTGCCGCGTTCTATCAACATCTGGGCTTGGCCCTGTCCCTATTGATTGTCGCCACTTTCCTGCTGGCTGGGATGATCAAAGGTGTGATCGGCCTTGGTCTGCCGACCATTGCCATGGGCCTGCTCGGCCTGGCTATGGCACCGTCGCAGGCTGCGGCGTTGTTGATCATTCCCGCGACGCTGACCAACGTCTGGCAACTGGCCTTCGGCGGTCATTTGCGCGGGTTGCTCAACCGGTTATGGCCGATGCTGCTGGCGATTTTCATCGGCACTGGTGCTGGCACAGTGTGGATCGGCATGGCCGGTGGACATTGGGTGGTACGGGGGCTGGGGGCGGCGCTGTTGATCTACGCCTTGAGCGGGTTGTTCCTGCCGACCTTGCGCGTCGGCGGTCGCACCGAGCGTTGGCTCGGTCCGCTCTGCGGTGTGCTGACGGGCGTCATCACCTCGGCCACCGGTGTCTTCGTGATTCCGGCGGTGCCTTATTTGCAAGCGCTGGGCTTGAACAAGGATGAACTGGTGCAGGCGCTAGGCCTGTCGTTCACTGTCTCGACTCTCGCGTTGGCCGCCGGCCTGTCATGGCGCGGCGCCCTCGGCGGTGGCGAGTTGAGCGCGTCGCTGCTGGCGCTGATCCCGGCGGTGCTCGGCATGTTGCTGGGGCAATGGCTGCGCCAGCGGATCAGCGCCGTGTTGTTCAAGCGCGTGTTCTTCATCGGCCTCGGCGTGCTCGGCGGCCACTTGCTGATCAGCGGCTAGCGGACGATGTGCTGAGCATCTCGATCGGGCGGATATCGAAATCCTGCTCCAGATATTCCATGCGCATGTCGAGGAACTGCTTCATATGGGGCAGGTTCGAGTGCACGTCCAGATGGGCCTGGGATTGCCAGATCTCGTAGAAGATAAACAGCGTCGGGTCCTGCTTGTCGCGCAGCATGTGGTACTCGATGCAACCGGGTTCGGCGCGACTCGGTTCGACATAGGCACGGAAGAACGCTTCGAAGGCCTCGGCTTTTTCCGGGCGGGTCTTGGCGTGCAGGATGAAGCCTTGCAGTTCGCTCATCAGAATCTCCTAAACAGTCAGAATCGGCGCAAGTTTATGGCAACAATCGCTTGTTGATTCGTGCGTATAGGTCAAATGAATTTTGCGGATGGAGCGCTTATTCCGCGCGAGGCTGATCGTTAGGCTGCCGCCATCGATTCCAACCTTGCGAGATTTCTCATGAAAAAAGTCCTGTTGCTCAATGGCGGCAAAAAATTTGCCCACTCCGATGGTCGCTACAACACGACGCTGCATGAAGCAGCGTTGAGCGTGCTGGATCGCGGTGGTGTGGATGTGAAAACCACGTTCATCGACGAGGGCTACGACGTCGCCGAGGAAGTCGCCAAGTTCCTCTGGGCCGATGTGATCATTTATCAGATGCCCGGCTGGTGGATGGGCGCGCCCTGGACGGTCAAGAAGTACGTCGATGAAGTCTTCACTGCAGGCCACGGCAGCCTCTACGCCAACGACGGCCGCACGCGCTCCGACGCGTCGCAGAAGTACGGCAGCGGCGGCTTGTTGCACGGTAAAAAGTACATGCTTTCGGTGACCTGGAACGCCCCGCAGCAAGCCTTCGACGACTCGACCGACTTCTTCGAAGCCAAGGGCGTGGACGCGGTGTATCTGCCGTTCCACAAGGCCAATACCTTCCTCGGCATGACCGGTCTGCCGACCTTTTTGTGCGTCGATGTGATGAAGCGCCCGAATATCGAAGCGGATGTGGCGCGTTATGAGCAGCACTTGACCGAGGTGTTTGGCCTTAAGGCATGACGCTCGGCTACTATCGATATCTGAAGCAGTGCAGGACTATCGATAAGGGACACACGTGAAAGCCAGATCCGATGAGTTGCAGATTTTCGTCTGCGTGATTGAGTGCGGGTCGATTTCGGCTGCGGCTGAGCAAGTCGGGCAAACGCCGTCGGCGGTCAGCCGCACGCTGTCGCGGCTGGAGGCCAAGCTCGATACCACGCTGATCAATCGCACCACCCGGCGCATGGACCTGACCGAAGAGGGCAAATATTTCTTCGAGCACGCCAAGCTGATTCTCGATCAGATGGACGAGCTCGAAGAGCGTCTGTCCTCTCGCCAGCAAACCCCGTCCGGGCGACTGCGGATCAACGCCGCGTCGCCGTTCATGCTGCACGCCATCGTGCCGTACATCGATGAGTTCCGCCGTCTCTACCCGGACATCCAGCTCGAACTCAACAGCAACGATTTGATCATCGACCTGCTCGAACAAAGCACCGACATCGCCATTCGCATCGGCACGCTGGCCGACTCGACCCTGCACGCCCGCTCCCTGGGTTGCAGCCCGCTGCACATCGTCGCAAGCACAGCGTATCTGGAACAACACGGCGTACCGAGCGCTGTCGAGGATTTGAGCGAGCACACGCTGCTGGGTTTTACCCATAACGAAGGTCTCAACCAATGGCCACTGCGCTATGTCCATGGTGACCGCTGGCCGATTCAAGCGTCGATCAGTGCGTCGAGTGGCGAGACGATCAGGCACCTGGCGCTGGCCGGTCAAGGCATTGCCTGCCTGTCGCACTTCATGACCATCGACGACATCCGCGCCGGTCGCTTGCAGGTGTTGCTGGCGGAGTTCAACAGCGGATATCGCCAACCCATCAACGCGGTGTACTACCGCAACTCGCAACTGGCCCTACGGATCCAGTGCTTTCTGGACTTCATCCAGGGCAAATTGGCGGCTTATGCGATTGCCGATTTCAGGGGCTGATTCGCAGGTCGCGTGATCGTTCATTGCGAGCAGGCCACCCATTCACTGGCCCGCCCGCCGTCAATTCCGTAACATCCGCGTCCCTCTTTTCCCGCCTGTATTTTTAGGTAAGCCATGAAACCCAAACGTCTGCGCGCCGATGTCCTGGCCGGACTCACCACCTCTTTCGCCCTGCTCCCCGAATGTATCGCTTTCGCGCTGGTGGCCCACCTCAATCCATTGATGGGGCTTTACGGCGCTTTCATCATCTGCACCCTGACTGCGCTCTTYGGCGGACGGCCGGGGATGGTGTCTGGTGCCGCTGGCTCGATGGCGGTGGTGATCGTCGCGCTGGTGGTGCAGCACGGTGTCCAGTACTTGCTGGCGACGGTGTTGCTGGGCGGGCTGATCATGTTGGCGTTTGGTCTGTTGAGGCTGGGCAAGCTGGTGCGCATGGTGCCGCATCCGGTGATGCTCGGCTTCGTCAACGGCCTGGCGATTGTCATTGCGCTGGCCCAGTTGGAGCACTTCAAGAGCGGTGAGGCCTGGTTGAGTGGGGCGCCGCTGTACATGATGATCGGGCTGGTGGCGCTGACGATGGCCATCGTTTACCTGATGCCGCGCCTGACGCGTGCCGTGCCGCCGGCGCTGGTGGCGATTTTGGGCGTTGGGCTGGCGGTTTACCTGCTCGGCCTGCCGACCCGTACCCTGGGCGACATGGCGCACATTGCCGGTGGCTTGCCGGGTTTTGCGCTGCCAGACATCCCCTGGAGCCCGGAAACCCTGCGCATCATCGTCCCTTACGCGATATTGATGGCGGTGGTCGGCTTGCTGGAAACCCTGCTGACCCTGAACCTCACCGACGAGATCACCGAGAGCCGCGGCTATCCGGATCGCGAGTGCGTGGCCTTGGGCGCTGCCAACATGGTTTCTGGTGTGTTCGGCGGCATGGGTGGCTGCGCGATGATCGGGCAAACCGTGATCAACCTCAGCTCCGGCGGTCGCGGTCGGCTGTCCGGTGCGGTGGCCGGGGGGATGATCCTGCTGTTTGTGCTGTTCCTTTCGCCGCTGATCGAGCGCATTCCGCTGGCCGCATTGGTTGGGGTGATGTTTGTGGTGTCGCAGCAGACGTTCGCCTGGGCTTCATTGCGGGTACTGAACAAGGTGCCGCTGAACGATGTCTTGGTGATCATCGCGGTCACGGTGATTACCGTGTTCACCGATCTGGCCATCGCTGTGTTGTGCGGGATCATCATTGCGGCGCTCAACTTTGCCTGGCAACACGCTCGCGAGCTGTATGCCGACAGTCACGTAGAAGCCGACGGCAGCAAGCTCTACCTCCTGCACGGCACGTTGTTCTTCGCCTCGACGACGCCTTTTCTCAACCAGTTCGATCCCGCCAATGATCCGTCTGTGGTCACTGTCGACTGTCGCCACTTGAGCTTCGTTGATTACTCGGCCATCGCCGCGTTGAAGACATTGCGCGAGCGCTACACCAAGGCTGGCAAGCAGCTACGCGTGCTGCACTTGTCCGATCGCTGCAAGAAACTGCTCAAACGCGCCAGCGAGCATCACGACTGACATCGATGGGGGTCGTTCCTGTGCTCTGTGTCACGAGTGGTGGCGAATTATGGACAGTGTGATGGCTACTTAGTAGCATCCGCTGCATACGGATCTTTCTCCTGCGCGTCGATCGACGTGGGTCTATCAAGGAATCGAAATGCACAACTTTACCCATGGCGATAAAACCGTTTCTTTCACTGTCTTGAGCGGTGAAGTGGTGAGCAGCGAAAAAATCAGCGAGACCCGTGTGACATCCACGGGCGGCGTTCAGGTGAACGGTAACGACGGTGATGTGACGCCTGTGCGCATCAGTTCTGTTTCAATTATCAATCATGAGATCTGGGTCAAAACGCCGGACGGTATCGAGCACGATGTAAAGCTGCGCGGCATGGACATTCCTTTGCGCACAGGTCAGGAAATCTCTTTGATCAGTGCCTTGAAAAAGGATGGTTCGCCTCTGCACACCATTTTGCAGAACCACACAGCGTCCAAGCGCTGGGTGCTGCGTGACGCGAGTGCACTGAATACCGAACTGGAGCTGTCGCCCTTTAACTGGAAGACAGTGCTGATCGTGCTTGGATTGTGCATCGCCGGTCTTGCTACGGCCGGGCTAGGCTTCCTGGCGGCGGCGGGCTATTTTTTCTACGCGTGGTATCGGGGCGCCCAGCGCAAGAAACTGCTGATTAGAGATTTGAACGCCTACATCGAGACCCTGGACAATCGAGTCGCCAGTCGCGAACAGGCGCCAAGCCCTGTTCAAGTCGAAAGCTCGGACCAGGCTGAAATCTCTTTCCAGGCCGAAAGTCCTGCACCGACGCAATCCCCTGCCGAGACTGAAAGCCCTGCGCTGAACAGTGATAGCGTACGCAGGGCGCTATCGCGCAATCTCTGATGACTTGATCTCGATACAGCAGAGTCAAGCCTGCCTCGATAGTGGAACTATCATCCCTCTACGCTGATTGTTCTCACGCAGAGGGATGAAAATTCCGCTATCCGATTTTCATAACCCGCGATCTCCCATACCTCTGCACGACATCCCTTACCCCTCCACGAAAATTACTTTCACTTCGTTTGAAAGTAGCCCGTCGAAATGATTTATGAGTTTCACAACCCATTCGACGTGACCCTTTCGAGGAGTACCGCATGACGCTTTCCTTCGGCTATTGGCTGTTGGTTTACGCCGCCATCGCCATCATTGCGCTGATCGTTCTGATCGCCCGTTACCGGATCAATCCCTTCATTGTGATCACCCTGGTGTCCATCGGCCTGGCGCTGTTGGCAGGGATGCCGCCGTCGGGTGTGGTGGGGGCGTATGAGGCCGGGGTTGGCAAGACGTTGGGGCACATTGCGCTGGTGGTGGCGCTGGGCACGATGCTCGGCAAGATGATGGCCGAGTCCGGCGGTGCGGAGCAGGTGGCGCGCACCTTGATCGACCGTTTCGGCGAGAAAAATGCCCACTGGGCGATGGTGTGTATCGCCTTTCTTGTAGGGCTGCCGCTGTTCTTCGAGGTCGGTTTTGTCTTGCTGGTGCCCATCGCATTCACCGTGGCGCGGCGGGTGGGCGTGTCGATTCTGATGGTCGGTTTGCCGATGGTTGCGGGGCTTTCGGTGGTCCACGCGCTGGTACCGCCACACCCGGCGGCGATGCTGGCGGTGCAGGTCTATCAGGCGTCGGTGGGGCAGACCTTGCTCTATGCGATTCTGATCGGTATTCCGACCGCGATTATCGCCGGTCCCCTTTACGCCAAATTCATCGTGCCGCGCATTCAACTGCCGGCCGATAACCCCCTGGAACGCCAGTTCCTGGAGCGTGAGCCGCGCGATAGCCTGCCGGGTTTTGGTGTCACCATGGCCACGATTCTGTTGCCGGTGGTGCTGATGTTGATCGGCGGCTGGGCCAACCTGATCTCCACGCCGGGTAGCGGATTCAATCAGTTCCTGCTGTTCATCGGCAACTCGGTGATCGCCTTGCTGCTGGCGACCTTGCTGAGTTTCTGGACCCTCGGCCTGGCCCAGGGCTTCAATCGCGAGTCGATCCTCAAGTTCRCCAATGAATGCCTGGCGCCGACCGCCAGCATCACCTTGCTGGTCGGTGCCGGTGGTGGCTTGAACCGAATTCTGGTGGACGCTGGCGTCACCAATCAGATCGTCAGCCTGGCCGATGAATTCCAGTTGTCGCCGCTGTTGATGGGTTGGCTGTTCGCCGCGTTGATGCGCATCGCCACTGGTTCTGCCACCGTGGCCATGACCACCGCGTCAGGGATTGTCGCGCCGGTGGCCGTTGGTCTGGGTTATCCCCACCCGGAGCTGTTGGTGCTGGCGACGGGGGCGGGGTCGGTTATCTTTTCCCACGTCAACGACGGCGGCTTCTGGTTGATCAAGGAATACTTCAACATGACCGTCACCCAGACCTTCAAGACCTGGACAGTGCTCGAGACGCTGATCTCGGTGGTCGCCTTCGGCCTGACCGTTGGCCTTTCTCACCTGCTTTAGTCGGAGCCATCCGCCATGGACATCCTCTATCAGATCCGCGCTCGTCAGGAATCCTTCAGCGCCGGCGAAGGACGTATCGCTCGGCTGATGCTCGACGATGTAGGATTTGCCTCATCCGCCAGCCTCGATGAGCTGGCGCAGCGGGCGGAAGTCAGCACTGCCACGCTGTCGCGATTCGCCCGTACAGTCGGTTGCCGCGACCTGCGGGATTTGCGCCTGCAACTGGCCCAGGCCAGTGGCGTCGGTAGCCGCTTTTTGGACCCGGCGGGCACGCCCGAACAGTCGGCGTTCTACGGGCAGATTGTCGGCGATATCGAGTCGACCTTGCGCCAGCACCTGGCAGCGTTCGATGAGTCGCGCTTCGCCGATGCGGTGAAACTGTTGGGCAAGGCACGGATGATTCACGCCTTCGGCATGGGCGGCTGCTCGACCCTGTGCAGCGATGAACTGCAAGTGCGGCTGGTGCGCCTCGGCTACCCGATTGCGGTGTGTCACGACCCGGTGATGATGCGCGTCACCGCCGCCAGCCTTGGCGCCGAACACGCGGTCATCGCCTGCTCGCTGACCGGCATCACGCCCGAACTGCTCGAAGCGGTGGAGCTGGCGCGCAGCTACGGCGCACGAATTCTCGCCATCACCCGCGCCGACTCGCCGCTGGCGCAATTGGCCGATGTGCTGTTGCCGCTGCAAAGCGCCGAGACTTCCTTCATCTACAAACCCACGGCGGCGCGCTACGGCATGTTGTTGGCCATCGATGTGCTCGCCACCGAGCTGGCGCTGGCCAGTCCTGAAGACAATCAAGAACGTCTGCGGCGGATCAAACTGGCCCTGGACGACTACCGCGGCGGCGACGATCACTTGCCGCTGGGAGACTGACATGATGTACGACACGCTGATCCGCAATGCGCTGATTATCGACGGCAGCAACACCCCCGGTTACCCCGCTGACGTGGCGATTCTGAATGGCCGCATCGAGCGAATCGGCGATTTGCACAACGCTCGCGCCATCGAAGAAATCGAGGCCGCTGGCCGAGTGTTGGCGCCGGGTTTCATCGATGTGCATACCCACGACGATACGGTGGTGATTCGCCAGCCGCAGATGCTGCCCAAACTCAGCCAGGGTGTGACCACGGTGATTGTCGGCAACTGCGGGATCAGCGCGTCGCCGGTGAGTTTGCGCGGTGATCCGCCGGACCCGATGAACCTGCTCGGTACCGCCGCGGCGTTCGTGTATCCGCGCTTCAGCGACTATCGCGCCGCCGTCGAAGCGGCCAATACCACGCTGAACGTAGCTGCGCTGGTGGGGCACACCGCGTTGCGCAGCAATCACCTGGACGATCTGTATCGCACCGCGACCGACGCTGAAATCAGCGCGATGCGCGAGCAACTGCGCGATAGCCTTGAGGCCGGTGCCTTGGGTTTATCCACAGGCTTGGCCTACGCCAGCGCCTTCTCGGCATCCACTGATGAGGTGATGCAGTTGACCGAAGAGTTGACGGCATTCGGCGCGGTCTACACCACCCATTTACGCAGTGAGTTCGAACCGGTGCTGGAGGCCATGGACGAGGCGTTCCGCATCGGACGCCACGCACAGTCGCCGGTGATCATTTCCCACCTCAAATGCGCCGGCGCCGGTAACTGGGGCMGTAGTCCGCAATTGCTGGCGTCCCTCGAACACGCCGCGAAAACCCACCCGGTGGCTTGCGATTGTTATCCCTACGCGGCGAGTTCTTCGACGCTGGACCTCAAGCAAGTCACCGACGCCCATCGCATCACCATCACCTGGTCCACGCCGCACCCGGAAATGGGGGGGCGGGATCTGATGGACATTGCTGCCGAGTGGGGCACTGCGCTGCTCGAAGCCGCCCGCCGACTGCAACCGGCGGGGGCGGTGTATTACGGCATGGACGAGGCTGATGTACGAAGCATCCTCGCGCATCCGCTGTCGATGATCGGCTCCGACGGTTTGCCGGAAGACCCGTTTCCGCATCCACGCTTGTGGGGCGCATTCCCACGAGTGCTCGGACATTTCAGTCGCGACGTCGGCCTGTTTCCGCTGCATACCGC
>NZ_JBFTMK010000046.1:0-14807 GCF_056396965.1 Pseudomonas sp. 05N434 | reverse complement strand
ATCCATAATGCTCTGACGCAGACTCAAGTCGTTCATGGTGATGTCCTTTGTCTGAAAGGTTGGTAGGCCAGGTGCGAAACAGCCCTCTACAGTTCCTCAGGTGAAACCACCCAGACACTGCACGGCATTTTGTACAGCAGATGCTCCACCGTGCTGCCCACCAGTCGACCCACGCCCCGGTGGCCGACCCGGCCCATGACAAGCACGTCGATGTCGTAGGCATCGGCGTATTGGGTAAGAACCTTGGTCGGGTTGCCCATGATCATGTGCTGTTGCTCTGGCGCAATACCATTGCGCTCGGCCAGTTCACGGAAGGCATCGGCCTGAGCATCAAACAGTGTCTTGGCTTTGCCTGGGGAAAACAGCGCTGAGCTACTGTCGAAATCGAACTCGTCCGCACTGAGGGATGAAAGATCGTGGGCGTAGATCACGTCGAGCTGAGCGTTACAGGTGCTGGCCAGTTTCGAGGCCTCGCGCAAAATCCTGTCGTTGAAATCCTTGTACTGGGTATTGCTATGGAAGGGATCGACCGCGGCGACGA
The DNA here is from genome assembly GCF_056396965.1 of Pseudomonas sp. 05N434. Lineage (NCBI taxonomy): Bacteria > Pseudomonadati > Pseudomonadota > Gammaproteobacteria > Pseudomonadales > Pseudomonadaceae > Pseudomonas > Pseudomonas sp. 05N434. The sequence goes on along the minus strand of NZ_JBFTMK010000046.1, from coordinate 14,266 downwards.
TTTTGCGCGGCAGCGCGTGCTTCACGTGGCTGACAAAATGCAGCGGTACCGGGCATTCGCGCAGCAAATGGATATCCARGGGCGTGAACATGATGCGTGACAGCAGCGACTCGTATTCCAGTGCCTTGATCARTACCGCCATCGGCTGTTCTTTGAGATGAATGAGGATTTCCTGCAAAGGTCGTTCAACCCAGATCACCTCCGTGGTGACGGGCACCCCGATTTTACGCAAGGGGCGGGCCTGTTCTTCGAGCCATTGCCGATGGCGCTCGACATACCCCAGCCGCATCTCCTCCAGCGCTTGTTCGTTGACCATGCTCGCCGTTGCCAGCCCTTGCAGGTAATCGAAGGCGACGATATGCAGGGCCGCGCCCGAGGCCTTGGCCAACGCAGCGGCGCGGTCGAACGCGGGGCTGTTTTCCATCAGGGGCGAGACGACCAGCATGAAGCGTGATTGCTCAGACATGACCAAACTCCCGTCAATAATCGTAGATATTCCTGTACTCACTGACACCCCTGCGTTTGGGCAGTGGTTCTCTGGATTTATATCCTGCCGCTGACCGAGGGGACGGGATTGATCTTTATCAATCTGGCGAGTGATCCAGCTTGCGGCCCGACGTGTGGCGGGGGGCGCCAGGTCCATCTATAAAACATTGACCACTATCAATCTCTCCTGCGTCATGCCGGTGCAGTCTTGGGGTTGTGGCTTACCCGGACAGGAGTCATATGAACGAAACCTTGGGCCTGACAGGGGCGGCAGCTGCGCTGGGGATCGGCATGCTCGTCGGCCTTGAACGTGAACGGCACAAGGGGCGTGGGGACAGTCGCGCCTGTGCCGGATTGCGTACGTTCGCGATCACCGCGTTGCTGGGTTATGTGGCGATGCAAATCGGTGGTGGTTTGCTGGTGGGCATCATGGCGGTTTCGGTGGCCTTGCTGGTCACTGTGGCTTACTGGCGAAGCCTGGGCACTGACCCTGGTGTCACCAGTGAAGTGGCGTTATTCACGGTATTGGCATTGGGGGCGTTGTGTAACAGCGCGCCCGAACTGGCCATCGCCATCGGCGTGGTGGTGGCGGGGCTGCTGACGTATCGCCAAAAACTGCATCATTTTGCGCGCAGCCAATTGACTGAAGGGGAGATGCGCGACGGTCTGGTGCTGTTGGTCGCCGCCCTGGTGGTGTTGCCATTGGCGCCGGATCGCTTTATCGGCCCCTATGCCGCCATCAATCTGCGCACCATTTGCACCCTGACGGTGTTGCTGATGGCCGTCGGGGCGGTCGGGCATATTGCCGTTCGTACTCTGGGTGCCCGTTACGGCTATGTGGTCAGCGCCATCGCCTCCGGGTTTGCTTCCAGCATCGCGACCATCGCCGCGATGGGGCACCTTGTCGCCAAGGAGCCAGGCAACATCAAAGTCTTGAGTGCGGCAGCGATGCTGTCCAACCTGGCGACCATCATTCAGGTCGGCCTGATCCTGGGGGCGGTCGACATCGGTCTATTGCGCTACATGTGGGGGCCGCTGTTGTTGGGTGCCGCCGCCACGGCGCTGTATGGCTTGAGCCTGATGTTGCCCAAACCTGCGAGTGGCGACAATCAGCCGGTCAAGGTCGGCGGTGCGTTCAACCTCAAGCTGGCGTTGGTCATCGCACTGACCATGACCGGCGTTACCTTTGTGTCTTCGATGGTGCTCAATCACTTTGGCGAAGTGGGCGTGATGGTCACGACGACGCTCACCGGTTTCGCCGATGCCCATTCTTCGACGGCGTCCATTGGCGCCCTGGCCAAGGCCGGACTGTTGCCGTTCGACGCCATTGCCGGGCCCACGCTGGTTGCCRTCAGCAGTAACTCCCTGAGCAAATGCCTGGTGGCCTGGGTCAGCGGTGGGCGACGGTTCGCCGCGTATGTCATTCCCGGCCAGGTCTTGCTGACGTTGGCGATGTGGGTGGGCATGTTGCTGCATTAACGGGCATCCGAGCGCTGTAGCTGACAAAGATCAAGTCGCCCGAATCTGCCGCGATCACTCTAGGGTTCTACTCATTGCATCGAGATGGCCGCGTGCCGAGGTGTCCCATGTCGCAGACTCAGCGTTTACTGTTGATCGCCCCCCATTCCATGACCCGTACTCCGGCGTTCGACCGGGCCGCCGCGTTGGCCCGCGCGATGCAATCGCCGCTGCACATCGTGGCATTCGATTACTTGCAGGCCTTGGCCGTCGCCGGCCTGTTCGCCCCCGAGCAAATTGCCCAGGCCCGGGAAGGCTATTTGCAAACCCATCGGCAATGGCTTGCCGAGCAAGCCCATTTGATAAGCAAGCACGGCGTCGAGGTCACCAGCGAGGTGGTGTGGGTACAGCACCCTTACGAGGAGATCCTGCAATTCGTCAACGAGATGTCGCTGAGTCTGATCATCAAGGACGCCCAGGAAGAGTCGGCGTTGAAACGGGTGTTTTTCACTCCGCTGGACTGGCAGTTGTTGCGCGATTGCCCGGTGCCGGTGCATCTGGTGACCAACGCCCGGAACGCGCGGCCACGTAACGTGCTGGCCATCGTCGATGTGCTGCGCAGCGAAGAGCAGGACCTGGTGTTCAATGACCAGATTATCGACGCCGCCACCAAGCTGGCTGAACAGTGTGAGGCGCAGATCGAGTTGGTGCATGCGTATGACTGGACAGCCGTGTATGCCCTGGACATGGGCGTTGGCGCACTCCCGTTGGCCTCCGGTCTTTATGAAGCCATGGGCACGGCGCAACACCAGGCGTTCACGGCACTGGCCGAGCGTCACGGCGTGCCGTCGCAGCGTCGGCACTTCATCGAAGGTGCGCCAGTGCCGAGTATTTGCAAGTTCGTCGAGGACCATCACACCGATGTCATTGTGATGGGGACGGTGCAGCACTCGGGGTTGAACAAGCTATTGGGGACCACTGCCGAACAGCTCTTGCACCGAGCCCCTTGCAGTGTGCTGGCGATCAAACCCGACAGGTCGTTGTAACCCTGAACGTAGACTTGCCCCACGGCGGACCGTTGGCCGGTACGTCGTGGGGCAATCGGCTTTTATGACATATACAGACGATGGATGACCTGGCGGCTGTCGTTGGGGTCATTGTGCCGCTCGAAACCCATGGCTTTGGCCAGGTCGCGCATGGGGGTATTGCTTGCAGCATCGATCGAATACATCTGATTAAAGCCGTTTCTGCGGGCGGCCTTGATCAGATGCTCCATCAAGGCGGTGCCGAGGCCCAGATGCTGCCATTCATCGGCGACTGTCACCGCGCACTCACACTCATGTTCCGACGTGGCGGCGTAGCGGCTGATGCCGATTTCGATCAATTTGCCGTTTTCGTGAACCAGCGCAATGTAAGCCATGCGCTGTTTGTTATCGGTGTCCATCAACTGATCGAGCATGGCGGCGCCGGGCTCGTTGATCTGCGCGAGAAAACGCATGTGCCGGGACTCGGGCGACAGGCGCTTGATGAAGGCGTATTCAAGTTCGCGGTCCTTTTCCAGCAGTGGCCGGATCAGCACATGGCGGCCGTCCTTGAGCGCTTCGATCCAGTATTTTCCGGCGACTGCGGCATAGGCCGCCGCGGCCCGATCATTGTGGTCTTTGACAGTGAGCATGGATGATCCTCCATCTTGTTTGAAAGGTCGGTGCGTATTCACCCATCACGCGGTTGATTCCTTTCTACGCCACTGGCAGCCCTTGAATCTGATCTGGATCAGACACCCGTCACGAGGGCGTTCATTTGCGGGTATTTGATGTAAATCAACCTCGGGGAGGGGGCAACGGGCGCAGTCTTGGCCCATGCCGGCGGGTAAGGCCCGGTTTCGAGCGGAGGTGTGTGATGGGTCAATATCAACGTTTGTTGCTGATCGCCGACCGAACCCTGCATCAGTCTCCTGCCTTGCTCCGGGCCGTCGCGCTGGCCAAGGCGAGCGGGGCCGCGCTGGATGTGCGGGCCTTTGTCGATCCGGCACCGATTGTTCATTTATGGGAAGAAAAAATCGACGAGGCGGGGTATCAGCGTTATCTGCGCCACTGTCATCGTTGGGTGGCCGACGAGGTCGAGCGGCTCAGCGGGCAGGGCGTGGACGTAACGGTTGAAGCGGTCTTCACCACCCATCCGCTGCTGGATATTTTGAAGACAATCGAAGACCTTAAGCCCGACCTGCTGATCAAGGATGTCACCCTGGAACCGGCGCTCAAACGGGTGTTCATCACTCCGCTCGATTGCCATCTGCTGCGCGAATGCACGATCCCCGTGCACCTGGTCAATCAGATCCGTTACGGGTTGCCGCACCGGGTCGTGGCCGCCGTGGACCCGTTCGATCCTGCGACGCAAATCAGTGGCCTGAACGACACCATCATCCAGACGGCCAACGCACTGGCGCTGCAATGCGATGCACCGCTGCACCTGCTGTACGCCTACGACTTGTCGCCGGCGTTCAATGGCGATGCGCCGTTGATCGCCGGTGGCTGGGGCATGGACTTCGTCGAGGAGCTGCGCGAATCCCTGCACCGGGCGTTTATCACCCTGGCGGATCGCTACGGTGTTCCTCCCGAGCGTCGGCACTTTGTCATGGGCCTGCCGGTGCCGGTCATCAGTGAGTTTGTCGAGCAATACCTGGCGGATGTGGTGGTGATGGGCACTGTGCATCGCGTGGGGATCGACCGGTTGATTGGCAGCAACACCGAGCGGGCGTTGTACTCGGTACCGGGCAGCATTCTGGCGGTCAGGCAGCCGGGTTCGAGCGTCGCGCAGTAAGCCGATCGCTGGCCGGCCATTAGTTGATAAAAATCAGAGCCGCATGGCGAGAGCCCCCCGATACTTGAGCCACAACCTGAAGCTATCCAGATGAGGTGGGTGAGGGTGAAAATTCAACGTTTGCTATTGATTGCCCCGACCGAAATGGTCCGCACCCCGGCGTTCGATCGGGCGCGGGCCCTGGCCTGTGCAACCGGTGCGATGCTGCACATTGTCGCTTTCGATTATGTCCAGGCGCTGGCGGCGGCCGGCCTGTTTGACCACGACGCCATGGCCCAGGCGCGGGAAGGTTACTTGCAGGTACATCGTCAATGGCTGGAGCAGCAAGCCCGGTTTCAACGACGCGAAGGCGTGCAAGTGAGCACTGAAGTGGTGTGGGCCAGACCGACCCTGGCGCATCTGCTGGAGTACGTGAATGACTTCCATGCAGACTTGGTGATCAAGGACACCCACCGCGTATCAGCCCTCGATCGCGCCTTCCATCGTCCGCTGGACTGGCAGTTGCTGCGCGACTGTCCAGCGCCCTTGCACCTGGTCATCGATGCCACAAATCCCAAGCCGTTGAGCATACTGGCGACCATCGATTTGTCCCATCTGGAAGAACTGACCCAAGGGCTCAATGACCGGATTCTCGACCTGGCTTCGAGCCTGGCCGAATCTTGCGGCGCCACCTTGCACCTGCTCAATGTCAGCGGCTGGTCGGAGCTGGGGGAGGCGCAAGTGAATGTGCCGACGGCGACTCTCGATGGCAGTTTGGAAGACGCCGTCAACGATGCCCAGTTGGAGGCCTTTGAAGCGCTTGCCGAACGCTACGGAGTCGAGAAACAACGGCGCCATCTGCTGCCTGGCATCCCTCCCAAGGTCATTGCCCATTTCGCGCAACAACATGCCTTCGACATGGTGGTGCTGGGAACGACCTACCATCGCGGGATCGATATGTTCATCGGCAGTACGGCGGAAAGCGTATTGAACCGGTCGCCTTGCAGCCTGACGATCATCAAACCATTGCCGCGGCTCGACAAAGAAGATGAACCAGTGTGACCTCGATTGATAAAAATCAACTGCCCACAAGCGCAAAGGAGCGATCAATAGTGCTCCATGAATGCTCAAGGAAACGGCCATGCGAATGACATTTCTCGGTGCTGCGGGCACGGTCACGGGTAGCAAGTACTTGCTGGAACATCGCGACCAGCATGTGCTGATCGATTGCGGTCTGTTCCAGGGCTATAAACAACTGCGCTTGCACAACTGGGACCCGTTCCAGTTGCCGGTTCGCGACCTCGAAGCCATTGTGCTGACCCACGCTCATCTGGATCACAGCGGCTACCTGCCAGTGTTGGTGCGCAACGGCTATCGCGGCCCTGTATATGCCACGCCAGCCACCTGTGAATTGGTGAAAATCCTGCTGTGCGACAGCGGCCGCTTGCAGGAAGAAGAGGCCGAGTTCGCCAATCGCCATGGCTTCTCCAAACACTCTCCGGCCTTGCCGCTGTACACCGAGCAAGACGCCGAGCGGGCATTGAAATTGCTGCGGCCGGTGCAGTTGCACCACCGGGTCGACATTGTCCCGGGGATGAGCATTCTGTTGCGCGGAGCCGGGCATATTCTGGGCGCAGCGACCGTGGAGGTCGTCGCCGATGGCATGACCCTGGTGTTTTCCGGGGATTTGGGGCGGCCGAACGATCCATTGATGTTTGCCCCGGAGACAATCGAGCAGGCCGATTATCTGCTGGTGGAGTCGACCTATGGTGACCGTCGGCATCCCGACGAATCCCCGGAGGATCAACTGGCCGAGGTCATCACCCGTACCGCGCTGCGCCATGGCATCACGCTGGTGCCATCGTTCGCGGTCGGTCGCGCGCAATTGCTGATGTATCACCTGTATCGCTTGCAACAAAAACGCGCGATTCCCGACCTGCCGATCTACCTCAACAGCCCCATGGCCACCGACGTCACACGCTTGTACCAGCGCTTTCGCAGTGAACACCGGTTGTCCCTGGAAGAGTGCGAAGGCATGTGCCGTGTCACGCGTTTTGTGCGCTCAACCAGAGATTCCATCGAGCTGGACCAGCAGCGCACACCCGCGGTGATCATCGCCGCCAGCGGCATGGCCACTGGCGGGCGGGTGCTGCACCACCTCAAGGCGCTGGCGCCCAACCCGCTCAATACGCTGCTGGTGCCGGGCTTTCAGGCGGGCGGCACCCGCGGTGCGCAGATCATCGCAGGCGCCCCGTCGGTACGTATTCACGGCAAAGACGTGCCGATCCGCGCCGAAGTGGTGCCGATGGAAACCCTGTCCGCACACGCCGACTGCGATGAAATCATGCTGTGGCTGCGCGGCTTCAAGCGGCCACCGAAACACACCTATGTGGTACATGGCGAACCCAATGCCTCGGATGTATTGCGCCGGCGCATCAGCCTGGAGCTGGGCTGGTCGGTCTCGGTGCCGGAGTACCGCGACAGCGTGGAGCTGACGGGGCCTCTTTAGTGCTCTGGCCACTATAGAAAAGGGGCTCTAAAAAAGCCCCTGGCCGATTCGTTTCGCCACGCGAGCCGTCTATTTCGAGAACTTTCGTGCCCCGGCCACGCAAAGAATCACCGCCACGGTCACCCCCAGCATGGCAAGGCTGACCTGCTCATGCAGCAACGTGGCAGCCAGTGCCAAGCCGAAAAACGGCTGCAGCAACTGAAGCTGGCCGACGGCGGCAATCCCGCCCTGAGCCAGCCCGCGGTACCAGAACACAAAGCCAATCAACATGCTGAACAGCGAGACGTAAGCCAGGCTCAACCACGCAGGCGGGGTAATTGCCGAGAGCGAAGGCGGGGCCAGCAACCAGGTCAACGGCGCCATGACGGGCAGCGACAGCACCAGCGCCCAGGAAATCACCTGCCAGCCTCCCAGAGTCTTGGAAAGCTTCGCACCTTCGGCATAGCCCAACCCACACGCCAGGATCGCCAGCAACATCAGAATGTCTCCCGCAGGAGAGGCCGTCAGGCCTTGGGAGACGGCAAACCCCACCACCAGCAGGCTGCCCAGCACCGAGAAGAACCAGAACACCGGCCGGGGCCGCTCGCCGCCGCGCCAGACCCCGAACGCTGCGGTGGCGAGCGGCAACAGGCCAACGAAGACGATGGAGTGCGCAGACGTTACATATTGCAGCGCCAGTGCGGTCAACAGCGGAAACCCTAATACAACGCCCAGGGCCACGATGGCCAGGGAGAGCAGCTGATACCTGGCCGGGCGTTTTTCCTTGAACAGCAACAGCAAGCACAGCGCCACAAGGGCAGCGATACTGGCCCGGGCGACCGTCAGGAAGACCGGGTCGAACTGTAGAACGGCCACCCGTGTCGCCGGCAGCGAGCCGCTGAAGATGAGCACGCCGATGAACCCGTTGAGCCATCCGCTCGCGGTCTTTTCCGTGGTGTGCTGTTGCAGGTTCGATGTGCGTTCCATTCTGGATCCCCTTCATGCTCAGGTTGCATGGAAGGCATCGTATGGACGAAACTCAATACAATCAAAATATTGTCATGGATACATCTGCTCATGCCTCGTTCCCGCTACAAATCACTGGTGGATACGTTTGCCGCGGATATTCGCTCAGGGCGCCTGTTGCCGGGCACACGCTTGCCGACTCACCGCCAGTTGGCGACCACGGAAGGCCTGGCCCTGGTGACGGCAAGCCGGGTCTATGCGGAGCTGGAAGCCATGGGCCTGGTCAGCGGGGAGACGGGGCGGGGGACGTTCGTCAGGGAAACCTCGTGGTCGCCCAACCTGGCTATCGATCAACACAGCGTTGCCGCCGGCATGACCGACCTGAACTTCAACTATCCGGCGCTTCCCGGGCAGGCAGAACTGTTGCGCAATGCCCTGCGCCAACTCGCCTCGGCCGGTGATCTGGAAGCGTTGCTGCGCTACCAGCCTCACGCCGGGCGACCCCATGAGCGCGCCGCTGTGGCGCGCCATCTACGCGTTCGAGGGCTGACGGTCGAGGCTGAGCAAGTGCTGATCGTCACCGGCGCCCAGCAAGGGCTGGCGGTGACGATGATGGCGCTGTTGCAACCTGGTGACGTGATTGCCGCGGACGCGTTGACCTACCCGGGGTTCAAGGCCCTGGCCGACACACTGCACCTTGAAATCGTGCCCATTCCGGTGCTCGATCACGGGCCGGATCTGCAAGCGCTGGAAAGCCTGTGCCGGCATCGACGCGTGCGGGCTGTGTACACGATGCCGACCCTGCACAATCCGCTGGGCTGGGTGATGAGTGCCGAGCAAAGGGAATACCTGGTGACGATTGCGCGCCAGCATGGGTTGCTGATCATAGAAGACGCCGCTTACGCCTTCCTCGCCGAAAATCCACCCGCGCCGCTGGCGGTACTCGCCCCCGAGAGGACGATTTATGTGTCAGGGCTCTCCAAAAGCGTGGCCACTGGACTGCGCGTCGGCTTCGTCGCCGCCCCCCTGCAGAACGTGCCCGCGCTGGAACGCACAATCAAAGCGACCACCTGGAATACCCCGGGTGTGATGACGGCGATTGCCACCACCTGGCTTGACGACGGCACCGTCATGCAACTGGAAGCCGAAAAGCGCCGGGACGCGCAGGCCCGGCAAATCGTGGCCGGCGAGGTACTGGCGGGGCTGCGCTGTATTCGCCACCCCTCGTCGTATTTTCTTTGGCTGCCATTGTCGGAAGACGCACGGGCCGACCAGATCGCCATGGCGTTGATGCGGGAAAACGTCTCGGTTTCAACCGCAGAACCCTTTGCCACTTCGGCCAACGTTCCGCATGCGTTTCGCCTGGCGCTGGGCTCCGTGGAGATGGGGGCGCTTAGGGAGGCGCTGGAGAAAGTGAAGTGGGTGGTTGGGGCTTATACATAGTCTCGTTATTACCGAAGAGTATGTGCCTGCGCCGTAGTGGTCGGTAGAGAGCCTTTATTCCAACAACTAGCGCATTACAATCTCACTGAATTTGACGGTAAGCGTCTCATCATTCCCATCTCGAAACACCAACTTGATCGCTGGTGTTTTGCTGAGTTTGCTGTTGCTCTGCTGGAAGATCAGCGTAACGCGTGTAGGTACGTTGCGAATCAGCTGAAAGCGCAGCCAGGCGTTGTCCTCGACCTGGCCCACCCGGATCGACTCGAACTTCAGTGGACCGCCAGACTCGTCGAATAGCCGGGTGCCGTCGTCGAAGCGAAAGCTGCGGTCTACGTTCAGATTGGTCAGTTCAAAAGTGCAGGTGGGCAGACGGCCGATGTTCTCGCAACCCTCCAGTTCGATGCGAATGTTATCCAGCACTTCCATGCGTTTGCCGAGCAGGTTGTTGCCTTCGTTTTCGACTATTTTGGCTTGCAGTTTGGCGAACTCGAAAGAGGGCTTGGCGTATTCGGTGCCTAGGATGAAGAAGCCGAAAGACAAGCCGGCGATCATGAAAAACTGCAACGCGCCGCGGAGCATCGGCGTGAAATTACGAATCTGCCAGCCGATTGAAACGGCTCCCAGAAATATAAATGCACTCACCAGCAGGACCACGTTTTTCCAGCTGATGAAGCTGAAACCGAACACGCTCGGGTCCGGCACGGCATAGGTGATTAACGCCCACATGGCGCCCAGCACGACGCTGAGGCCTGCCATGCCGCGGGTGATCAACGAGGTGAATTTCTGAGTGCGGGTAAGCGGTATTGCTGAGTCTTGCTGGGATATCACGGTGCTGATTCCTTGTTCCGTAGCCGATCGTCCGTCCTTGAAGGTGACTGTCAGGCTGTAGCAATATAAAACCTTGAGAAATCAAGGTCAGAGCCTGGTTGTGGCAGGGGGCCATTATCCAGTAATGGCAGGCTGGGTAAAGACGTGGGAGCACCAATCACGAGTAGGTGAATGGCTCAAGAAAAATTTGCGGATCAATCCAGAGTCTTAAACCATAAGGAATGACTGAATAGCCGTCGTAGCGACCCGAGAAGGTATTAGACGCAGCGAACTCTAAAAAACGACCACGTTTATCGTTAACGACGCGTATACCCGGGCAATCGAGCATTGAGTACCGCACTATTGGGTTTGGTAGCGGAGCCGCCCACAGCTGGACTTCAACATCGCAATCAAATTGCCAAATGGTCAATTGCAGTCTGACAGCGCCCTGTTCGACGATGTACTGGTGCGAGATCCCGGACTCTCCTTCAGAAGGAGCAACCCCAAGTACGTTGAAAAGGTCAAACGGGTCCCATATCAGTGGTGGCATTGCACTTTCCTTTATCGAAGAGCAGTTCGGGTTGTTTCACGCCCCATCGAGCCCAAATTTTTTGGAGTCCAGGCGTCGTTGTCAGCGTTATCTACAATGGGGTTCCTGGACTCCGAATACCTCATCCATCACTGGTCGATCATGGGTTAGTAAAAAATGCTGATGTYTCTGATACAGCTGCGCCAGGGCAGTCCTGTTCGGTCCGACGACATCCATGCCGCGATCATCGTAGGGAAATGCCATAACCTGCAGGTTCAGGTTGAAAAAGTAGATGTCACAAAACGGGCGGGGCCGAATGTCTCCAATGTCCTTCGCCAATGCACACCATAGAAAGTTCTGAAGTAGCGACAATGGGGCATGAAAGGCGACATTTACCCAATGCTCTTCTTCATGTTCATTAAACYAATTGTCCGGATGAATGGGGTTAAGCCATCGGGAATGATTCGAGGGGATCTTGATACCGGCCGCCCGAAGCTCCGCTAGAACAGGTCGGTGTGCAAATGGATTTGCTCCGGAACGAACACGAAGACAGACAACGAGCGATCCTTCCTCGGAGAATATGTCCTCGCAAATGCACCGTGCTTTTTGAAGCGCCAGGAGAAACTGTTCAATGGCAGTTCCCTTTTCGGAAAGGCTGAATCGCAAACCTCCCGGGTAGGAATAGAACAGTGGCCGTTCGAAGGCTTTTCTTTCGTAAACCTCGTCAATTTCACGCTGTAGGTTCACTACTTTACGGTCCTTCGTAAGAGGAGTTAGTAAAAGGGAGTCGGCGGCCAAGAGCACAACTTTAGGCACATCGGGCTTTCCGGCGAGTCCAAAGACCCGTGGGGCCGGGCTTTTGAGGAGCAGGGGCTCTGCTGGGCTGGAATAACCCTCGAATATTTGCTTAAGTCCAGCTATCGCAGCCACACGGGTGCTGCACTTCAATCCCTGAAGGGCATTCCACCCGGAGAATTCCATGTCTCTTCGATTCCCGCGTTTAGCCGCATTGCTCGCCATCCTCACGATCGGCGTCTTGCCCTGTGCCCAAGCCGTTGAATACACCCGGGTCAACACCACCGCCAGCAAGATCTCCTTCACCTATAACCAGTTCGGCTCCAGGGTGTACGGCACCTTCGGCAAATTCGACGCCACGCTCGATTTCGACACGGCAAACCCCACGGCGGCCCACGCCAGGATGACCATCGACCTTGCCAGCATCGATGCCGGCAGCAGCGATGCCAATACCGAGCTGCAAAAGCCTGCCTGGTTCAACACGGCGGACTATCCGGTGGCGACCTTTGAATCGACTCGGGTAAAAGCGCTGGGCAATCAACGCTATCTGATCACCGGCAAACTTAACCTCAGGGGCATGACGCGCGAGTTGCAGGTGAAGGTGCTGTTGAAGCCGGAGCAGGCCATCGGGATTTTCGATGGCAACATCATTCTCAAACGCAGTGACTTCAAGATCGGGGAGGGGGAGTGGGCCGATACGGTGGTCTCCAACGACATCGACATCCGCTTCCGCATCGTCGCGCCGCAGCGGTGATTTTCCTGCGAGGGGCTCGATCTGTGACAATGGCCGGGCTGATGTTCAGTAAGCCTTGATCCGGAGTCAGAAACGCAATGCCCCAGCTCACCCACTTTGCCACTCCATGCCCGGAGCCCATCAACAGCCAGATTCTGCAGATGGTCGTCGACAACCTGACCGACATCAGCATGGTAGGCATCGCGCCGAGCAACCCGTTGTACAACGTCTATCAATACGCGGTGGGCTATGAGGTTCATCTCTACCTGGAAGCGCTCGGCGGCGCCAAAGGCATTGCGGTCGAGTTGACCGTCGCCATGGATGATGAAGATCCCGAGAAGGTCATCGGGTTTTTGCTGTACCTGCCGGTCAAGGACGATCCCGAGGCCTGCGGCGTGGCGTACATGGCGGTGCAGGCCAGTCACCGGCGGCGGGGCGTCGCACGGGCGATGCTGCAAGACATGCTCGATCGCTACCCCCATGCCGAGTTGACATGCACCGTCGCCAAAGTGCCCTGGTTCGAGTCGATGGGCTTTCAAGTGCTGGGCGTGCGCGGCACTCAGGTGCTGATGAACACCCGGGATCACGCCACTGAAGGCCTGATGGGCCTGTTGGATGTCACCTCGATCTACAGTTCTTTGGAGGTGCGGCAGATACATACGTATCTGCTGCAAAAACACGGCAAGCGGGCAATGATCGATGCAGAAAAGCAGCGCGACCGGCATCTCGACCAAATGACGCGCAACGCCAAGGCGTTTGTGCTGGATCGTTTGAGCAAAAACGCCGAGCACGGGCCTCGTCCCGTCTAGACTGTCGAGTCCTTTCGGGCGCGCAGGCTGGCCGAGGCGTGATATTCTGTCGCATTAACTTGGTTTGACTTATTCGGTTCGTACGTCCACAGACGTGCGACAGAATCAATGTCGCTCAAGTAGCTGAGCCAATAATGATAAGAAGTCAGTGCACGAGGGACATATAACTGAGGTCGATGGAGACACGTCGGCCTTGTGTGCCCACCTTCAAATCTTTCTGAATGCAGAAACCCGCGGCACGCTGCCTGCGTACCCGTGAACCTGGGTTGCTCATGAATGAGGGTTGGAGGCGGATGGCGTTTATCATAGGTGCTACAAATGTTTAAGAAACTGAACACAGCCCTGCTGGGGCTGGCTTTGTCGATGGGGATCACGTCCGCTTACGCGGAGGCAAAGAAAGTCGATGTGCTGCTCATTGGCGGCGGCATCATGAGTGCAACGCTGGGTGTATGGCTCAATGAGCTGGAACCCGACTTGTCGATGGAAATGGTAGAGCGCCTCGATGGCGTCGCCCTGGAAAGCTCCAACGGCTGGAACAACGCCGGTACCGGTCACTCCGCCCTGGCCGAGCTGAACTACACCCCGGAAGACGAGAATGGCAAAGTTCAGATCACGAAAGCCGTTGAAATCAACGAAGCCTTCCAGATATCCCGTCAGTTCTGGGCCTGGCAAGTTCAGCAAGGCGTGCTGAAGAACCCGCGTTCGTTCATCAACTCCACTCCGCACATGAGCTTTGTGTGGGGCGATGACAACATCAAGTTCCTGAAGAAGCGCTACGAAGCCCTGCAAGCAAGCCCGCTGTTCGCCGGCATGCAGTACTCCGAAGACCCGGCAGTGATCAAGAAATGGGTTCCGCTGATGATGGAAGGGCGTGACCCGAACCAGAAAGTCGCGGCCACCTGGAGCCCGCTCGGTAACGACATGAACTTTGGCGGGATCACCCGCCAGTTCGT
>NZ_JBFTMK010000045.1:0-18714 GCF_056396965.1 Pseudomonas sp. 05N434 | reverse complement strand
ATCTGCTGGACCACGGCACCTTGTACGTGGCGCGTTTCGATGCGGGCGACGGCAACGCCGATCATCCGAAAGGCCAGGGCCAGTGGATCGAACTGACCCACGGCAAGAACGGCATCGACGCCAGCAGCGGTTTTGCCGATCAGGCCGAAGTGCTGATTCATGCGCGCCTCGCCGCCAGCGTGGTGAGCGCCACGCGCATGGACCGCCCGGAATGGATCGTCGTCAGCCCCAAGGACGGCCTGGTCTATTGCACCCTGACCAACAACGCCAAGCGCGGCGAAGAAGGCCAACCGGTGGGCGGCCCGAACCCACGCGAGAAGAACGTCTACGGGCAGATCCTGCGCTGGCGCACCGACCGCGACGATCACGGTTCGAATAGCTTTGCCTGGGACCTGTTTGTGGTCGCCGGCAACCCGGGCGTCCACGCCGGCACGCCGAAGGCCGGCTCGTCAAACATCACCCCGCAGAACATGTTCAACAGCCCGGACGGCCTGGGCTTCGACAAGGCCGGACGCTTGTGGATTCTGACCGACGGCGACACGAGCAATGCGGGCGACTTCGCGGGCATGGGCAATAACCAGATGCTGTGCGCCGACCCGGCAACCGGTGAGATCCGCCGTTTCATGGTCGGGCCGGTGGGCTGTGAGGTGACGGGGATCAGCTTCTCGCCGGATCAGAAGACCTTGTTTGTCGGGATTCAGCATCCGGGGGAAAACGGCGGGTCGACATTCCCTGAACACCTGCCCAATGGCAAGCCGCGGTCTTCGGTGATGGCGATTACCCGCGAGGATGGCGGAATCGTCGGCGCCTGACAGGGCCTCTTCGCGGCAAGTCAAGCGCCTACTGCAGGAGCAAGGCTTGCCCGCGAAAGCGTCAGCCCAAACCACACTTACCTCAAGCCCACCCCCTAAAGAGGCCCCGTCTGCGCTACCATGCTTGGCCGGACGCGGCAGCCTGCCGCGCGCAGGAGTCAGCATGGCCCACCCGTTTGAAACCCTCACCCCAGACCTCGTGCTCGATGCCGTCGAAAGCATCGGCTTTCTCAGCGACGCCCGTATTCTGGCGCTCAACAGCTACGAGAACCGTGTCTATCAGGTCGGCATCGAAGACTCCGAGCCGCTGATCGCCAAGTTTTACCGTCCGTTGCGCTGGACCAACGAAGCGATTCTCGAAGAACACCAATTCACCTTCGAACTCGCCGAGTGCGATATACCGGTGGTCCCGCCGCTGATCCACAACGATGAAAGCCTGCACGAACATGCCGGATTCCGTTTCACCCTGTTCCCGCGCCGGGGTGGTCGCGCACCGGAGCCGGGCAACCTTGATCAGCTGTATCGCCTGGGCCAACTGCTGGGTCGTCTGCATGCGGTCGGCGCTACAAAACCGTTCGAACACCGTGAAGTGCTTGGGGTGAAAAACTTCGGTCACGACTCACTGGCCACCTTGCTCGAAGGCAATTTCGTACCGCGCAGTCTGCTGCCGGCCTACGAGTCCGTCGCCCGCGACTTGCTCAAGCGCGTGGAAGAGGTCTACCAGGCCACGCCACACCAGAACATCCGCATACATGGCGATTGCCACCCCGGCAACATGATGTGTCGCGACGAAATGTTCCACATCGTCGACCTCGACGACTGCCGCATGGGCCCGGCGGTACAGGATATCTGGATGATGCTGGCGGGTGACCGTCAGGAATGTCTGGGGCAACTGTCGGAACTGATGGACGGCTACAGCGAATTCCACGACTTCGACCCGCGGGAACTGGCGCTGATCGAACCGCTGCGCGCYTTGCGGTTGATGCACTACAGCGCCTGGCTCGCCCGTCGCTGGGACGACCCGGCCTTCCCTCGCAGCTTTCCGTGGTTCGGCACCGAGCGCTATTGGGGCGATCAAGTGTTGGCGTTGCGTGAGCAATTGGCGGCACTGAATGAAGAGCCATTGAAACTCTTCTAAACACCGCGTCCCTGTAGGAGCGAGCGGTGCGGGCAAGCCTCGCTCCTACAAAAAAGGCCACACATCTATACAATCCCCTCTTTGTTAGCTGCCTAAGCAAGGATTCTCATGCAAGCCGCCAACCTGCGTCGCGGGTACATCCTGGGCCTGAGTGCCTACATCATC
Organism: Pseudomonas sp. 05N434; assembly: GCF_056396965.1. NCBI lineage: Bacteria > Pseudomonadati > Pseudomonadota > Gammaproteobacteria > Pseudomonadales > Pseudomonadaceae > Pseudomonas > Pseudomonas sp. 05N434. The sequence continues at coordinate 16,599 of NZ_JBFTMK010000045.1, read as the reverse complement.
TGGGGACTTTTCCCGCTCTACTTCAAAGCCATCGCCAGCGTGCCTGCCGTGGAGATCATCATCCACCGAGTGCTTTGGTCCGCGTTGTTCGGCGCCTTGCTGCTGCTCGTCTGGAAACATCCCGGCTGGTGGCGCGAGCTGCGTGAGAATCCACGGCGGCTGGCGATCCTGGCCCTGAGCGGCACGCTGATCGCGGCCAACTGGCTGACTTACGTCTGGTCGGTGAACAACGGACGCATGCTTGAGGCCAGCCTCGGTTACTACATCAACCCGTTGGTAAACGTGCTGCTGGGGATGCTGATCCTCGGCGAACGGCTAAGGCGCATGCAGTGGATCGCGGTGGGGCTGGCGGCGGTCGGTGTCGCGCAGCAAGTGTGGCAGGTCGGCAGCCTGCCGTGGGTGTCGCTGGTGCTGGCATTGACCTTCGGCTTCTACGGCCTGATCCGCAAGCAGGCACCGGTCAAGGCGCTGCCGGGGCTGGTGGTGGAAACCTGGATGCTGGTGCCGATTGCTGTCGCCTGGCTGCTGTTCAACCCGACGGCGACCAGCGCGCAAGCCGCATTCTGGACCAGCTCCGAAGCCTGGTGGCTGGTAGCCGCCGGTCCGGTGACGCTGGTGCCGCTGGTGTGTTTCAACGCCGCCGCACGGCACTTGCCCTACACCACCCTCGGATTTCTCCAGTACCTGGCGCCGACGCTGGTGCTGTTGCAAGCCGTACTGCTGTTTGGCGAACACTTGTCGTCCAGCACGCTGGTGGCGTTCATCTTTATCTGGGCAGGTCTGGCGGTTTACAGCGTCGACGCGTGGATAAGTCTGCGCCGCCGCAGTTGATCAGAAAACGTACAAATCTCTACAGGCCACGTCTCCCGTGGCCTGCATCCATCCTTCCCAAGGTTATCCACAACGTGATCCCCGGCGTTTGTGCGCAAGTCACTGAAACTGCTGGTTTTYTGATCAGATCCTGAAGAGCCCCGGCCGGCGTGGGCTGGCGGGGTGTCTCTACAGGTTATCCACAGGCAGGTGCACGTATAACTTGGATAACCTGTTCAAGGTTCGCTGCGCAGTACCAATTCGACCATCAGGTCGTCCGCCAGGGTTTCCAGGCGCGATTGCAGCACCTCCAGCGACAAAGTCAGGGGCACCGCGAGGATTGCTTCGGCATGGAACAACGGCTCGCTGCTCATCGGCGCCGGACGCACTTCGGTCACCAGCCGCTCCAGGCTCACCCCTTGCTCACTCAGCAGACGCGTAATGTCCCGCACAATGCCCGGACGATCATTGCCCACCAGTTCCATGGCAATCGGCTTCCAGGTGCAGGATTGTTCGATGCTGCTTTCGGCGATCATCACGCGGATGCCCTGGGTCGACAGTCCCTGTAGGGCGTCTACCAGTTCATCGTAGGCTTCGGCCGGTACGCCCACCCGAAGAATCCCGGCGAACTGCCCGGCCATGCGCGACATGCGGCTCTCCAGCCAGTTGCCGCCATGCTCGGCAATGCATTGGGCAATGCGCTCGACCTGCCCGGGCTTGTCCGGGGCGAATACCGTGAGTACGAGATGGTCCATGGCGCAGCCCTCTTGTCGTAGTATGCCACAGCGCGCACTACATAACGTTGGATCGATGTCTGCCGCAGGCACACTCGCAACCCTGAAAGCCCCGTCAGCAAGGCCGCAATGCCGTTGATCGGAACGAACCCAGCCGCCAGCAATGGCATGTACTGGTAGAAGGGTTTGTGGTTTAAATGGCCAGAGGCTTCATTGTTAAATTGAAGAGCTGAAAAGCGAAATAGCTGAGCAGAGTGAGGCAAGCAATGACTGAACACGTTCAAGTCGGTGGCCTGCAGGTCGCCAAAGTCCTGTTCGACTTCGTGAACAACGAAGCCATTCCCGGTACCGGCCTCACCGCCGACACGTTCTGGGCCGGTGCCGACAAGGTCATCCATGACCTGGCACCGAAGAACAAAGCCCTACTCGCCAAACGCGATGATTTCCAGGCTCGCATTGATGCCTGGCACCAGGCTCGTGCAGGTGTTGCGCACGATGCGGTGGCCTACAAAGCCTTCCTGCAAGACATCGGTTATCTGCTGCCAGAAGCGGCCGATTTCCAGGCAACGACACAAAACGTCGATGACGAAATCGCCCGCATGGCCGGCCCACAGTTGGTGGTGCCGGTGATGAACGCGCGCTTCGCGCTTAACGCCTCGAACGCACGCTGGGGTTCGCTGTATGACGCGCTCTACGGCACCGACGCCATCAGCGAAGCGGATGGCGCGGAAAAGGGCAAAGGCTACAACAAGGTACGTGGCGACAAGGTTATTGCCTTCGCCCGTGCGTTCCTCGACGAAGCCGCGCCATTGGCTGCCGGCTCCCACGTCGATTCCACCGGCTACAAGATCGTTGACGGCAAACTGGTTGTCGCCCTCAAGGGTGGTAGCAACACCGGCTTGCGCAACGATGCTCAACTGATCGGTTTCCACGGCGACGCAGCGGCTCCGACCGCGATCCTGCTGAAGAACAACGGCCTGCACTTCGAAATCCAGATCGATGCCAGCACCCCGGTCGGCCAGACCGACGCGGCCGGTGTCAAAGACATCCTGATGGAAGCCGCGCTGACCACCATCATGGACTGCGAAGACTCAGTCGCCGCGGTCGATGCCGATGACAAAGTGGTGATCTACCGCAACTGGCTCGGTCTGATGAAGGGTGACCTGTCGGAAGAAGTCTCCAAGGGCGGTCAGACCTTTACCCGCACCATGAACGCCGACCGCACCTACACCGCTCTCGATGGCAGCGAACTGAGCCTGCACGGTCGCTCGCTGTTGTTCGTGCGCAACGTCGGTCACCTGATGACCATTGACGCGATCCTCGACAAAGACGGCAACGAAGTGCCAGAAGGCATTCTCGACGGTCTGGTGACTTGCCTCGCGGCGATCCATAGCCTCAACGGCAACAGCTCGCGCAAGAACAGCCGTACCGGTTCGGTCTACATCGTGAAGCCGAAGATGCACGGCCCGGAAGAAGCCGCGTTTACCAACGAGCTGTTCGGTCGCATCGAAGACGTCCTCGGCCTGCCGCGCAATACGCTGAAAGTCGGGATCATGGACGAGGAGCGCCGTACCACGGTCAACCTCAAGGCCTGCATCAAGGCTGCCAGCGAGCGCGTAGTGTTCATCAACACCGGTTTCCTCGACCGCACGGGCGATGAAATCCACACCTCCATGGAAGCCGGCCCGATGGTGCGCAAGGCCGACATGAAGGCCGAGAAGTGGATCAGTGCCTACGAGAACTGGAACGTCGACATCGGTTTGAGCACCGGCCTGCAAGGTCGTGCCCAGATCGGTAAAGGCATGTGGGCCATGCCCGACCTGATGGCCGCCATGCTGGAACAGAAAATCGCTCACCCATTGGCCGGTGCCAACACCGCCTGGGTTCCATCGCCGACAGCTGCTGCGCTGCACGCGTTGCACTACCACAAGGTCGACGTGTTCGCCCGTCAGGCCGAACTGGCCAAACGTGCGCGTGCTTCGGTGGACGACATCCTGACTATCCCGCTGGCTGTGAATCCGAGCTGGACTGCGGAACAGATCAAGAACGAACTGGACAACAACGCCCAAGGCATTCTCGGTTACGTGGTGCGCTGGATCGACCAGGGCGTAGGTTGCTCGAAAGTGCCGGACATCAACGACGTCGGCCTGATGGAAGACCGTGCGACGCTGCGTATTTCCAGCCAGCACATCGCCAACTGGCTGCGCCACGGCATCGTTACCGAAGCGCAAGTGATGGAAAGCCTCAAGCGCATGGCGCCGGTGGTTGACCGTCAGAACGCCAACGACCCGCTGTACCGCCCGCTGGCACCGAACTTCGACAGCAACATCGCCTTCCAGGCGGCGGTCGAGCTGGTGGTCGAAGGCACTAAACAGCCGAACGGCTACACCGAGCCGGTTCTGCACCGTCGTCGTCGTGAGTTCAAGGCTGCCAACGGCCTTTGAGTAAACGCTGACGCCGGACGTGAAAAAGCCCTGATCGAGAGATCAGGGCTTTTTCATTTACGCTGTCTAGTCCTGAAATAGGTTCACACCTGTTTCAGGACTAGACACGCTGCGGTCCCCTGTGGCGAGGGAGCTTGCTCCCGCTCGACTGCGCAGCAGTCGTAAATCCGGTGTATGCGGTGTATCAGGGACATTGGGATCGCAGTTTTTGGGGCTGCTTCGCAACCCAACGGGAGCAAGCCCCCTCGCCACAAAAGCTGCCAACCTGGAAGTCCGCGCTACAGATCCATCCCCAGCTCATGCTTGACCAGTTCAAGCAATTTTTCGCTATCAATGGGCTTGAGCAGAAAGTCCACGACGTGCAAGTGCATCGCTTCGATCGCATCCTTCACATCGGCATCGCCGGAAACGATGATGATCGGCAATGCCGCGCGTGGCGACTCCCGCACCAGGCGGATCAGTTCCAGGCCGTCGACGTGGCCCATCCGCAGGTCGGTAATCACCAGACCGATCGATGGCTTCTCTTCCAGCATTTTGAGCGCCATCTCGCCACTGGCCGCCGTCATGCAGTGAATGCCATCGAGCCCCAGAATTTCCGACAGCAATTCGCGGGCATCCTTATCGTCATCGACGATCAGCACCCGCTGCGGCGGCAAGTCTGGTTCCAGCATGACGGCGCTGAGCGCTTCGCGCTCGGCATCACTCAAAATATCGTGGTCGGACATGGCGTTCTCAACGTTTTCAATGCGATCCCTGACACAGGGTGTCAGACATCGCTCAGCAGACTTCAATGTGCACTTCGTCGGAATCTTTTCCAATAGACAATGTAGGAGGTTTTTCCCACCGTTGTGTCAGACATTTCCCATATTCCGGCCGCTGCACTGCCTACCTAGACTTACGTCCAATGGGCACCCTGCCCGCAGGGGTCGACCATGCCTGGAACGATCTGAAACAACGATCCGACACAACAATCAGAAAAAGACTGCGGTAATGGTTATGAGTAAAGCGGACGCCTTCACCCAGGCAGGGAAAACCGCGGTGTTGCAGAACATCCAGGGCACTTTGCAATTCCTGCAGCGCTTCCCACCCTTCAATCAGATGGAAAACGCTCATCTGGCCTATCTGGTGGAGCAATGCCAGCTGCGTTTTTATGCCCCCGGCGAGAGCATCATCAAACCCGCCGATGGCCCGATTGAGCATTTCTACATCGTCAAACAAGGCCGGGTCGTGGGGGAACGCCCGCACACGGCCAAGGGTGGCACCGAAACCACTTTCGAAATCACCACCGGCGAGTGTTTCCCCCTTGCCGCGCTGCTGGGCGAACGTGCAACCCGCACCGAACATCTGGCGGCCGAAGATACCTTTTGCCTACAGCTGAACAAGCTCGCGTTCATCAAACTGTTCGCACTGTCCAATCCGTTCCGCGACTTTGCCCTACGGGGTGTCAGCAGCTTGCTGGACCAGGTCAATCAGCAAGTCCAGCAAAAAGCCGTGGAAACCCTCGGCACCCAATACTCGCTCAATACCCGGCTGGGCGAATTGGCCATGCGTCACCCGGTAACCTGCAGCCCGATCACACCTCTGCGTGAAGCGGTGACGCTGATGCACGATCAGCAAGTCGGCAGCATTGTGGTGGTCGATGAACAAAAGGCGCCGCTGGGCATTTTCACCCTTCGCGACTTGCGACACGTGGTGGCCAACGGCACCAGTGATTTCAATGAATCCATCGAGCGGCACATGACCCGGGCGCCGTTTTTCCTGTCGCCGGACCACAGTGCCTTCGACGCAGCGATCGCCATGACCGAGCGACACATTGCCCACGTCTGCCTGGTCAAGGACCAGCGCCTGTGTGGCGTGGTTTCGGAGCGTGACCTGTTTTCCCTGCAAAGGGTCGATCTGGTGCACCTGGCGCGGACCATTCGCAGCGCCCAGCGGGTGGAAAACCTGGTGGCGATCCGCGGCGAAATCGGCCAATTGGTCGAGCGGATGCTAGCCCACGGCGCGTCCTCGACGCAGATCACCCATATCATCACCCTGCTCAACGACCACACCGTCTGCCGGGTGATCGAACTGGCCATCGCGGAGAAAGGTGATCCCGGTGTGCCGTTCAGTTGGCTTTGCTTCGGCAGCGAAGGCCGCCGCGAGCAGACGCTGCACACCGATCAGGACAACGGCATTCTGTTCGAAGCTCGCGATGCGGCCCACGCCGCCGAAATTCGCGGCAAGTTGTTGCCCATCGCCCAGCAGGTCAATCAGAGCCTGGCGCTGTGCGGCTTTACCTTGTGCAAAGGCAACATCATGGCCGGCAACCCCGAGCTGTGTTTGTCCCGGATCGAGTGGGCACGACGCTTTGCAGCGTTTATCCGCGAGGCAACGCCGGAAAACCTGCTGGGGTCGAGTATCTATTTCGATCTGCGCGTGGTCTGGGGCGATGAGCGAGGCTGTGAGCAACTGCGCCGGGGCATTCTCGATCAGGTCGGCGACAACCGGTTGTTCCAGCGCATGATGGCCGAGAACGCCCTGCGCAACCGCCCGCCCGTAGGACGTTTCCGCGAATTCGTCCTGGCGCGCAAGAATGGCGAGAAAGCCACCCTCGACCTGAAACTCCAGGGCCTGACGCCATTCGTCGACGGCGCGCGAGTGCTGGCCCTGGCCCACGGCATCGACGCCAACAACACCCTGGAGCGTTTTCGCCAATTGGTGGAAAAAGAGGTCATCGATCAGCTGGACGGCGCGGCCTATGAAGAGGCGTATCACTTCATCCAGCAAACCCGCATGCAGCAACATCAGCTACAGACCCGTGAGAACTTGCCCTACTCCAACCGGGTCGATCCCGACAGCCTCAATCATCTGGACCGACGCATCCTGCGTGAATCCCTGCGCCAGGCCCAACGCCTGCAAAGCAGCCTGACCCTGCGGTATCAGTTATGAGCCTGTTTTCATGGCTGCGCCCGGCCAGTCCCGTTTTGCCCGGCGAACTGCAACACCGTCTGGATCGCTTGCCGGCCGTGGCCCAACTGAGCGACTGCAGCCTGCGCGAGCAACGCTGGGTGGTGCTCGACCTGGAAACCACCGGGCTGAATCTGAACAAGGATCGGCTGTTGTCCATCGGGGCCGTGGTGATCGAGGACGGCGCGATCGACTTCAGCCAGCAGTTCGAGCGCACGCTGCAATGCACCGAACTCAAACTCGGCCCCAGCGTGCTGATTCATGGGCTGGGTCCGAGCGCCATTGCCGCCGGCAGCGACCCCGCGCAGGCCCTGCTCGAATTCATGGAATTTGTCGGCGACAGCCCGGTGTTGGCGTTTCATGCGCCGTTCGATCAGCACATGCTCGGGCGCGCACTGAAAGAACATCTGGGTTACAAGCTGCAGCATCCGTTTCTGGACGTGGCAGACATCGCCCCGCTGCTTTGTCCCCAGGCACACTTTCGCGAGGCCGGGCTGGATGAGTGGATCGACTGGTTCAAGCTGGAGGTCTTCGAACGGCATAACGCCAGCGCCGATGCCTTGGCGACGGCGGAGCTGATGCTGATTTTGTTCAGCCGCGCGCGGCAGCAACAGATTCATAGCCCGTTGAACCTGCAGCAGCGGCTGAGTCAGTGGAAGCGGCGGCGGCAAGCGCCTTCTTTCTGACCTGTGGCGAGGGGGCTTGTCGGACCGCCGCACCGCCCCGTTGGGTCGTGAAGCGGCCCCCTGCATTTCGCCATATAAACCGCATTCGGCGGTTTTACGACTGCTGCGCAGCCGAACGGGGGCAAGCCCCCTCGCCACAAGCTCGCTCCCACACTCAAACACCAAAGCGCTATGCTCCCGACACTGCCCATGATCGAGATGCCGCCATGTCCGCCCCCAGCATGACCCTGTTCCACAACCCCGCCTCGCCCTTTGTTCGCAAAGTCATGGTGCTGTTGCACGAGACCGGCCAAACGAACCGCGTGGCGCTGCAAGCCTGCCAGCTCACGCCGGTCAGCCCGGATCAGGCTCTCAACAAAGACAACCCGCTGGGCAAGATTCCGGCGCTGCGCCTGGCCGACGGCAATGTGTTGTACGACAGCCGGGTGATCCTCGATTACCTCGATCACCAGCACGTCGGCAATCCGCTGATTCCTCGTGAAGGCTCGGCGCGCTGGCGGCGCTTGACCCTGGCTTCTCTGGCAGACGGGATCATGGATGCCGCCGTGATGATTCGCTATGAAGTGGCCCTGCGCTCACCGGAGAAACATTGGGACGCATGGCTCGACGGTCAACGCGACAAGATTCGTCGCGCCCTGGCGCTGTTGGAGGCCGATGCGATTGCCGAGCTGACCAGCCATTTCGATGTGGCAGCGATCAGTGTGGCCTGTGCCTTGGGTTATCTGGATTTGCGCCATCCGGATCTGGAATGGCGCAAGGAAAATCCAAAGTTGGCCGAGTGGTATTTCGAAGTGAGTCAGCGGCCTTCGATGATCGCGACGATGCCCAAGGTTTGATCTTTGGTCGGCCATGCCGGCCTCAGAAGATCGCAGCCTTCGGCAGCTCCTACGCCGAACGCGTGCTCCTGTGGGAGCTGCCGCAGGCTGCGATCTTTTGATCTCTGTGCAAACAACCTGGCAATCCGCGTCGCCAACACCTCACCCACTCGCTGATCCTCGTGCAACCCCAACCACCGGCTCATTCCACGGCACCTATATCAAAGTCCAAGGGCTTCGCGGTTTTCTGCCCGATCCCATACCAGTCCAGCTTACGGGTCAGCACCATGAAAACGCCCAGTAGCCCGAACAACAGCAGCGAGCCCATCAACAGCGCGTAATCCTCGGCGCTCAACAAGCCGTAAAGCAGCCCGTATAACGCCGCYAACCCCGCCGAAAAGCTCAAACCGTGACGCACGCTGCGCAGCACATGGCAGACATAAAAACCGATCAACGCCACACAGCTACTCGCCGACAGCAGATACGCCAGGGCAAAGCCGATGTGTTCGGACAGCGACAACAGCAACAGGTAGAAGAACGCCAGCGCTACACCCACCAAGGCGTACTGCACCGGGTGCACCGCCAGGCTTTTCAACACTTCGAACAGGAAGAAACCGGCGAAGGTCAGGACGATAAACAGCAATGCATATTTGATTGCCCGGTCGCTTTTCAGGTACTGGTCCACCGGGTCGATGAAACTCACGCCGAAACTACGACCGCTGAACGCCTCGCAATGACCGCCCGACACGCAACTGTTCAACGCTTCTTGCAGGTTGGTGGAGAAAAACGAGGTCTGCCAATTGGCCGTAAAGCCCTGATCGGTGATTTCCCGCTGGGCCGGCAGGTAATTGCCGATGAAGCTGGGGTGAGGCCAATTGGCCGCCAGTGAAACCTTGCTGGTCTTGCCCACCGGCAGAACCTGTAACTGGCCGGTGCCTTGCAGACGCAAGTCGAAACCGAAGGCCAGCTCCGTGGCCTGTTGGGTGTCCAGCGCCGGCAACGTCACATGCACACCCTCGCCCAGCCAGCCCACCTGGCTACCCGGTACAAAATCCAGCTTCTGGCCATTGAGTTCGAGTTTCAGCGCATTTTCGATGCCGCGGATGTCGCTGATGCCAACAGCCAGGAACGGCTGATCGAAGCGGTAATCGGCGAAGTCTTCCTTGATGCCCAGTTGTGCCGGAACCGAAAAATGCCCGCTGATGCGGTTATCGGCATGGAACAGTCGCGCCTCGTAGATGCCCCGGGAGCGCAGCTCTGTCTGGACCTGGCCGTCGAGTTCGAAACGCTCCGGCAAGAAATACAAACGTCCACGCTCCTCGCCGACATCCTGATAACGCTGGTTGGTTTTTTCGTTGGTTTTCCAGGTGCGCACTGTTTTGCGATAGGGCACCACCATCAGCGGGCCGCTCAATTGCTGGCTGTAACTGGAACTGCGGGCGATGTCTTCGAGTACACCGTCACGCAGTTGCTGGCGCTCCTGGATCACGCCGTTGATCATCAGTAGCGGGATCAGCAGCAACAGAATCAGCAGGGCAATTGCCCCGAGTTTTAGGGTCAGGCTTCGGTTCATGGGACTCTCCCTGTTTGGATGGGGAAAGTCTGGATTGGGTATGTGGGGGTTTTGTGGGAGGAATGTGGAGAGTGTGTGGAATTTGCGCTCGGCGCAGCAGCTGCCGAAGGCGGCGATCTTCAGCGGCTTGAAGGCAACCGCAAACGCACTTGAACACCGCCGTCGACGTTGCCGATACTCATCACACCACCATGTAACTTGACCACTTCCTCAACGAAGTTGAGCCCCAAACCGGTGCTCTTGCGTCCACTGTCCGGACGCGGCAGTGAGTAGAAGCGCTCGCTCAAGCGTGGCAACGCATAGTCGGGAATCGCTTCGGCCTGGTTGAACAGCTTGAACTCGATCTGCTCACCGACTCGTTCGGCACACAATCGCAGCACGCCGTTCGCTGGGGTGAAGTCCAAGGCATTCTCCAGCAGATTGCCCAGCGCCTGGCGCAATAGGAACGGCTCGCCAAGCAGATTCAGATCCGCCGCAATTTGCCGTTCCACACGCAATTGCTTGCCTTCGATTCGTGCAGCCTGCGCGTTCAACAGTTCTTCCACCAAGCCCGCCAACGGCACCACCACCCGCTCCTCCAACCCTTGGCGTTGCTCAACCTGCGCCAGGTTCAACAGTCGCTCGATCAACTGCTGCATGCGCGCACTTTCGCTGTCGATGTTACTGACGAAGCGCTGCTGCTGGGCTGGCGGCATTTCGCCTTGCAGCAGCTCCGCTGCGCCACGAATCGCCGCCAGCGGGCTTTTCAATTCATGGGTCAGGGTGTGTACATAACGTTCGACGTAGGCTTTGCCTTCGAGCTGGGTGCGCATGTGCTCCAGTGCCGTGGCCAGTTGCTCCAGCTCGCCGCCGCGGTAATGCGGCACCTCGACCCGTCGACCTTCGCTGACGGCCTGGGCATAAGCCGTCAACCGCCGCAGTGCCGCGCTCAGCCACCAGGACAACAGCGCACCGAACAACAAACCGAGGCCAATCAATCCGGCGCCATACGTCAGCAATCGCCGTTCGGTGCGATCGACGTAAGGCTGCAGTGAGCTGTTGGGTTTGGCCACCGTCACCACGCCGATGATCTGGCCGTTGTCGCGAATCGGCGCACCGACGTGCATCACCGACGAGTTCGAGTCATCGGGGTTGCTGCGCGTCGAACGCGCACCGTACTCGCCACGCAGGGTCAGGTAGACGTCGTTCCAGCGCGAGTAGTCCTGGCCCACCGCGATTCCGCTGGAATCCAGCACCACGATGCCTTTGGCATCGGTGACGTAAATGCGGTGATTGACCTGATTCTTCGACAGGCCCCAGATTTTCGCCTGCGGTTGTCGCTCGCCATAAGCCTTGAGCAACTCGGGCCAGCGGTTCTGGCTGAGGGTGCCGGCCTTGAAGTCGTCGCGCAGGATCTCGGCCATCAGGTTGGCGGTGTCCACCAGGGTTTCTTCGGTGGATTGGCGCACACCGGGGCGGATTTCTTCCATCACGGTGTTGAGCACGAAGTAGCCGGYCAGGCCGATGAACAGCACGTAGACCAGAAAAATCCGGATCCCCAGTGACATCAGCTGTGCCCCGGGCTGTAGCTGTAGCCGAGGCCACGATGAGTCTGGATCGGCTCKGCGTCGGCCTTCACCAGGCGCAACTTGGCGCGCACGCTCTTGATGTGGCTGTCGATGCTGCGCTCGTAACCGGCATCGGCGGCCACCCCCAGCGCATCGAGCAATTGCTCGCGGCTGAAGACTCGCTCAGGTTGTTCCAACAGGCATTGCAGCAAACGAAACTCATGGCGAGTCAGGCTCAGCGGCTGGTTGCGATAGCTGATCTGCACCCGTTCGCCGTCGATGCGAAACAGCGCTGAAGCCACCTCCGACATCTCCGCCACCGGTCGTGGCGCCATGCGCTTGAGAATCGCCCGGACCCGCGCCGCCACTTCCCGGGGGCTGAACGGTTTGACCACGTAGTCGTCGGCGCCGATTTCCAGGCCCACCACGCGGTCGATCTCGGCGTCACGGGCACTGAGGAACATCACCGGCACGTCACTGAAACGCCGCAATTGCTTGCAGGTCTCGAAGCCGCTGATATCCGGCAGGCCGATATCGAGAATGATCAGGTCGGCGGGCGTGGCGCGCTGATGTTCGAGCGCCGCCGCGCCAAGGCTCAACCAGGTGGTGGTAAAGCCCTCGCCCTGCAAGGCGAAAATCAGGGTGTCGGCAATCGCCGCTTCGTCTTCGACAATCAGGATATGAGGCATGGCGTCCGAGCCCACTGGTTAAGTGGGCGAACGGTGCCCCAAGGCTGATTCGCCGTCAATCAGCAGTCGGGTTTGTCGGCTGTAAAGCGACGCGCCGGGTTCACTGCTGCGCCGAATTCGCGCAGGGCTTTGGCGCCGATCAGCAGTGGATAGTTGAAGCTGCTGCGGTCGGTGAGGTTGACCTCGACGGTGCGCTTGACGTTGCCCAGGCACAGTTCCAGATCGACCACCGGACGCTTGGTCACTTCGCTCACGGCCTTGTCTTCATCTTCTTCATCGGCACGGTTCTTGATCTTGCTGATCCGCGCGACCTTGTGTTCGTAGACCTTGTTGCTCGCGCCTTTGGTGGCGAGACGGAAACGTACCCACTCGTCGCCGTCGCGGGTGAAGGTTTCGATGTCTTTGGCCGACAGCGACGCGGTCAGGGCGCCGGTGTCCATTTTGGCCTTGAGGACTTCACCGCCGATTTCCGGCAGCGCGATGTATTCGTAACGCCCGTACAGGGTCGGCTCGGCGGCCAGGACCGGCAGGGTCACGAGGGCAAGCAGTGCAAGGAGAGATTTCACGTAAGGGGCTTCCTTGAGGGATGTGGACGCATTGGCCGAATTCTAGACCGCAAAAAACAACGATAGTTGGACCACTTCCCACTTTTGTGGCGAGGTAGCTTGCTCCCGTTCGGGGGCGCGGCGCTCGCAAAACCGTTGCCTGCGGTATACCTGAAAATCGCGGCGCCTGGTTTTAGGGCCGCTGCGCAACCCAGCGGGAGCAAGCTCCCTCGCCACAAAGGCAACAGCGATACGCTGAGAGCATACCGCTACCAAGGTGAAACATTCGTCACCACCGATTTGGCCTGCCAACCGAAGCTGCTTATCATGGCGCGCCCACACGCTTTCAAGAGTTATCTATGCGCCGCCTGCTCACCGGCTGTTTCGTTACCCTGCTGCTATTGCTCAACACGCTGGTCCTGTTCGGGCCTTTGATGGTGTTCGCGCTGCTCAAACTGCTCCTGCCCGGGCGCTTTCGCGATTACGCCTCGTGGGCGGTGATGTGGATTGCCGAAACCTGGGCCGAGATCGACAAGCTGATCTTCCGCCTGTGCATTCCCACCCAATGGGACATTCGCGGCGGCGATGAGCTGCGCGGCGACACCTCGTATCTGGTGATCGGTAACCATCAGTCCTGGGTCGATATCCCGGCGCTGATCCAGGCACTGAACCGGCGCACGCCGTTCTTCAAGTTCTTCCTCAAGAAAGAACTGATCTGGGTGCCATTCCTGGGCCTCGCCTGGTGGGCGTTGGACTATCCGTTCATGAAGCGCTACAGCAAGGCGTTCCTGGAGAAGCACCCGGAGCTGGCCGGCAAGGACCTGGAGATCACTAAACAAGCTTGCGAGTTGTACAAGCGCCAGCCGGTGACCGTGGTCAACTACCTGGAAGGCACCCGCTACACCGCGGCGAAAAGCGCCCAACAACAGTCACCGTTCACCCACCTGCTCAAGCCCAAGGCGGGCGGCGTGGCGTTCGTGCTGGCGGCGATGGGCGAACAGTTGGACGCCATTCTCGATGTGACGGTGGTGTATCCGCAGCAGAAGATTCCGGGGTTCTGGGATTTGCTTAGTGGCAACGTGCCCAAAGTGATCATCGACATCCACACCCGCGAACTGGACCCGGCACTGTGGCAAGGCGATTACGAAAACGATCCGGAGTTTCGCGAAACAATCCAGAACTGGGTCAACCAGCTCTGGATCGTGAAGGACCGGCGCATCCAGGCACTACGCGCCGAGGGCTGACTCAGCTACCGGCGCCGGTGCCCCAGATCCCGCCGAGGTTTTGCAACAGCGAACCGGCAACGCCTTGCTGACCGAGGTATTGCAGGATCACCGGGGCAAACACGCCAACCATCCCGGTGTCCATGCCCAGGGCGCTGAAGGCGTTGTTCAGGTCCTTGGTGTCTTTGACGTTACCCAGCAAGCCATCGAGCAACGCATTCTTGTCCGAGCCCGTGCCGAGCAACCCACCCAAGCCAGTCAGGCTACTGATCGCGCTGTTGCCGGCGATCTGAGCGAGGCCCGGCACGGTTTTGCTCAGTTCGGAGAAGTCCTGGCCGCTGAGCTGATTCCTCGCCAGGCCCAGCATCGCACCGGCGCCGCCGATGGCCTGCTCCGGGGTAATGTCGAGCTGCGAACCCAGGGTATTGAGCAAACCGGCGGCCTTGGGCGCCGCCGCCACGATGCCATCGACATCATCGGCCTCGACACCCTCGACATCCTCGTCGTCCTGCATCGATGACACCGCCTTGACCGCATCGCTGAGGCTTAACTGTGCAAAGGCCGGGCTGGCGGCCAGCGTCGTCAACGAAGCGACAGCCATGAGCGATGCCAGTGCAAAACAGCGTGAAACGTTCATCCAGACATCCTCTTGTGCCATGAAAGCCGCCCGGTAACGGCGGGGCGGCAAAACTGCTGATTGGACCGGATGTACGCCAGCATGTTCCTCGTTTGCGTGGGCATTTATCCCCAGGTGGCGTCTATAAAACGTGCCTCCTGGGACGCAACCGATGAACGGTATGACCGAACCGGCTGCATCTGAGTTCTGGACAATGAGGTCAACTGGAAAGCGACGTCTACGGCATGGAGCAAATCAGATTATCGTTCGAGTTCCATTGGTGATCGCTCATTTTCTCTGAGCAATTACGTGCCACTCGCCATAAAAAAGGGCGACATCACTGTCGCCCTTTTTTCCGTCTTGCTCCAGGCCTTACGCCGCACTAAACAACTTGTGCGGATCGATCACAAACTTCTTCGGCACGCCGGCATCGAACTCGCCGTAACCCCGTGGCGCGTCATCCAGGCTGATGACTTCCACGCCGACGATTTCGGCAATCTTGATGCGGTCCCACATGATCGCCTGCATCAGCTGGCGGTTGTACTTCATCACTGGCGTCTGGCCGGTGTGGAAGCTGTGGGATTTGGCCCAGCCCAGGCCGAAGCGAATGCTCAGGCTGCCCATTTTCGCGGCAGCGTCCACTGCACCCGGATCTTCGGTGACGTACAGGCCAGGAATACCGATTTTGCCAGCGACGCGAACCACGCCCATCAGCGAGTTGAGTACAGTGGCGGGAGCCTCGTGCTTCACGCCGGCATGGCCGTGACCGCGAGCTTCGAAGCCTACGGCATCGACGGCGCAGTCCACTTCTGGTTCGCCCAACAGTGCAGCGATTTGTTCGTGCAGCGGGGTGTCTGTCGACAGGTCGGCGATTTCGAAACCCTGAGCCTTGGCATGGGCCAGGCGGATCGGGTTGACGTCACCGATGATCACCACCGCAGCACCCAACAGGCGAGCGGAAGCGGCAGCTGCCAGGCCAACCGGGCCGGCGCCGGCAATGTACACGGTGCTGCCAGGGCCGACGCCGGCAGTCACTGCGCCGTGGTAACCGGTGGGCAGGATGTCGGAGAGACAGGTCAGGTCACGGATTTTTTCCATGGCCCGGTCGCGATCTGGAAGTTTCAGCAGGTTGAAGTCGGCATACGGTACAAACGCGTATTYGGCCTGGCCACCGGTCCAGTCACCCATGTCGACATAACCATAGGCACCGCCCGGACGCGCCGGGTTAACGCTCAGGCAGACGCCAGTATGTTGCTCTTTGCACGAACGGCAACGGCCACAGGCAACGTTGAAAGGTACCGACACCAAGTCGCCGATCTGCAGGTTCTCGACACCGCTGCCCTTCTCGATCACTTCACCCGTGATCTCGTGGCCCAGCACCAGACCGGTCTGAGCGGTGGTACGCCCGCGCACCATGTGCTGATCGGAACCACAGATGTTGGTGGAAACTACGCGCAGGATGACACCGTGCTCGATCTTCCTGCCGCGCGGGTCCTGCATTTTGGGATAGTCGATTTTCTGTACTTCGACCTTGCCTGCGCCGAGATACACCACACCACGATTACCAGACATGCTTTCACCTCGCTGTTGTTTTTATGTAGCGGTCGCGTCGCCAGGAAACGGCGGCGCGTTGATTGCTCGATAAATCAAAAGATCGTCCGAACGCGGCCCGAACCTTCGGCAGCGTCTACAGAGGCAGGCGATCTTTTCAGGCAGTAAAAACGCTAGAGAACAACTGTCCTGTTAGCGTTAAGGAACACGCGTCTTTCAATGTGATAACCCACCGCCCGCGCCAACGTCAGCCCTTCGATATCCCGCCCCTTGGCGATCAAGTCTTCGGGATAGTGGCTGTGATCCACGGCTTCCACGCCCTGGGCGATGATCGGACCTTCATCCAGATCGTTGTTGATGTAATGCGCCGTGGCGCCGACCAGTTTCACGCCTTTGTTGTAGGCCTGGTGATACGGC
>NZ_JBFTMK010000044.1:0-15099 GCF_056396965.1 Pseudomonas sp. 05N434 | reverse complement strand
GGGTGACTGATATCCGCTCGGAAATCGTGTTRCAGAAAATCAAGGAGCGGGAGACGTTGCTTGATTTGGTGGTGCGTAAGTGAGCGCCAGTTAATGGATATCGATGATCAGGTGATCAATTGTGGCGAGGGAGCTTGCTCCCGCTGGAGCGCGAAGCGGTCCTGAAATTCGCAACCGAGGTTTGTCAGAGATCCCCCATCCGCAGGCTTTAGGGCTGCTTCGCAGCCCAGCGGGAGCAAGCTCCCTCGCCACAAATAGAGCTTCATCAGGCTGCTGTCGCAGATCTGATTCAATTCTGGACACCGGGATATTCAGCCCCCGCGCATGCGCCGGGCTTCGTTACGCTGCAAGGTCGTGCTGGGGGACTCGTCGAACAACTTGCGGTATTCGGCGGAAAAACGTCCCAAATGCGTAAAGCCCCAGCCCATGGCAATCGCAGAAATATTGCGCGCCGAGCCGTGTTCGAGGATTTCCTGGCGCACAGCGTTCAACCGGTACTTTTTCAGGTAGACCATCGGCGACAGGGCGAAGTACTTCTTGAACGCCTCGCACAGCTTGAAACGCGAGACCCCGGCCGCGACCTCGATATCCTCCAGGTGCAAGGCTTCGCGAGCATTGTCGTGAATGTATTGCTTGGCCCTGATCAGGTAGTGCGGCAGTTTCACGCCGAGCACGTTGCGCAATTCTTCGGAGTAGTTGTTCGGCTGGGCGAGGATCAAGCCTTTGATCAATGAGCTTTCGATGTCCCGAGTGAAGACCACCTGTTCGTACAGTTCATTGCTGCGTTCCAGCTCCGCGATGAAATAACGCGCCATGCGCCACCACGAGGCCGACGCGCCGTCCACCGCATCCATCACCGGCTCGAAACGCAGCGGCGTATCCAGCGGTCGCTGCAGCATGCCCTCCAGCGACTCGCTCATGGCGACGCGGGTGATCACCACCTGAACTTTGCGGCAGTCGCCGGAGATCGCCAGCATCTGGTTCTCATTTGGGGAAATGATCACCCCTTGATCGCGGTTGGATTTCGACACGCTGCCGTTCTTGCTCAGCTCCTGCTCGCCCACCAAAGGCAAACTCAGGCTGTAACTGCTGAAGTGCTCGGCGTCTTCGATATCGATGGTGACATCGGTGCCGTATGAGAGCGTGCCCAGGGTCGTGGCCATCGACTTGAACACATTGGCGCTGTGATGAAAGCGGATCCGCTCGGGCGTCGAAGTCTGGAGGCGGTGCGGCCCGCAGATACCAGACATCCAGCTCCTTGCACCCTCGAGGTCATAGTGATCGATACGAATGTCGCGAAACTGCGGATCAGCGTTGCTACTCATCACGGCGCACCCACGGCAAAGGCTATTGAACTATCGGCAAGGCCCGATCCTTGGCCATACGCATCCGGTAAAAACCGAAGATGATCAACACCCACACCGGTATGGCGAAGACTGAAGCGCGTATCCCTGGAATCATCAGCATGACGCAGACAATCATGGCCATGAAGGCCAGGCACAAGTAATTGCTGCAAGGGAACCAGAACGCCTTGAAGCCCGGCACGATACCTCGCTGGCCCATGATTTTGCGAAATTTCAGGTGCGTCAGGCTGATCATCGCCCAGTTGATCATCAGCGATGCGACCACCAGCGCAAAGAGCAACTCAAGCGCTTCATGCGGGGCGAGGTAGTTAACCAGCACGGACAGCATGGTGATCAACGCAGATACGCCCAGCGCCAGTAGAGGCACGCCCTGCTTGTTCAGTTTCATCAGCGCCTTGGGTGCGTCGCCCTGTTCGGCCAGGCCATAGAGCATGCGGCTGTTGCAGTAGACGCCACTGTTATAGACAGAGAGTGCCGCGGTGAGCACCACGAAATTGAGGATGTGCGCTGCGGTGTCGCTGCCGATCAAGGAGAATATCTGCACGAACGGGCTGCCGCTATAGGCATCGCCCGAAGCGCCCAGTGTCTGTAGCAGTTGATCCCACGGATACAGCGACAACAACACGGTGAGTGCGCCGACGTAGAAGATCAGCACGCGATAAACCACCTGGTTGATCGCCTTGGGAATCACCTTACCCGGCTCGCTGGCTTCAGCGGCGGTGATGCCGACCAGTTCCAGGCCGCCGAAGGAGAACATGATGAACGCCATGGACATCAGCAACCCAGTGGTGCCGTTGGGAAAGAAGCCGCCGTGACTCCACAGATTGCTGACCGAGGCCTGCGGGCCGCCCGTTCCGCTGAACAACATGTAGCAGCCCAGGACGATCATGCCAATGATCGCGACAACCTTGATGATTGCGAACCAGAACTCCATTTCGCCGAAGACTTTGACGTTCATCATATTGATCAAATTGACCAGGACGAAGAACACCGCCGCGCTGACCCAGGAGGGGACTTCCGGCCACCAGAACTGCACGTACTTGCCGACAGCCGTCAACTCGGCCATGCCCACCAGCACATACAGCACCCAGTAGTTCCAGCCGGACAGAAAGCCAGCATAGCCGCCCCAGTACTTGTGGGCAAAATGACTGAAGGAGCCGGCCACCGGTTCCTCGACAATCATCTCGCCCAGCTGGCGCATGATCAGAAAGGCGATGAAGCCGGCAATCGCATAGCCGAGGATCATCGACGGCCCGGCCGATTTGAGTACTCCGGCAGAGCCGAGAAACAACCCGGTCCCTATCGCTCCGCCCAATGCGATCAGCTGAATATGACGATTTTTCAGCCCTCGCTTGAGCTCGCCTTGCCTCAAGATTTCATCCGCCATCTGGTTACCTTTTAATTGTTATGGTCAGGCATGGTTTGAATGCGTCAATTTACTCAATTGCCGCTCGGTTTAAGCGTTCAAACATCATTCTCGGTAAATTAAAGAGTTGAGCGCACTCGCCACAACTCCGGGAACAACACGGTATCGAGCATCTTGCGCAGATAACCGACACCTTCTGTGCCACCGGTCCCTGGTTGAAAGCCGATGATCCGCTCGACCGTGGTCACATGCCGGAAGCGCCATTGACGGAACGAGTCCTCAAGGTCGATGAGTTTCTCCGCCAGCTGATAGAGATCCCAATAACGCGAAGGGTCAGTGTAGACCTCGCGCCAGGCGGCTTCGACCGACGCATCATGCGCCGTCGGACTGCTCGGATCGCGTTCGAAACGCTGTGGGTCGATGGTCAAGCCTGCGCTGACCATCAAGCGAATCGCCTCGTCATACAGCGACGGTGTGGCGATCGCCTTTTCAAGCGCCTGCAACAGTTCCGGCCGATGCGCGTGGGGGCGCAACAGGGTCGCGCTTTTGTTGCCCAGAATGAATTCGATCTCGCGGTACTGGAACGACTGGAAGCCCGATGACTGCCCCAGAAACGGCCGTATCGCGTGGTACTCGGTAGGTGTCATGGTGGCCAGCACCGTCCAGGCATGCACCAGTTGATCAAAAATCCGCGAGACCCGCGCCAGCATCTTGAACGCGGGCGGCAACTCTCCCTGTCGAATGTGTTCACGAGCGGCTTTGAGCTCGTGCAGCATCAGCTTCATCCACAGCTCTGACGTCTGATGCTGGATGATGAACAGCATCTCGTTATGGTCCGGAGATAACGGGTGCTGTGCGCTGAGAATGCGCCCCAGATCCAGGTAGTCGCCGTAGCTCATGGAGTCGGAAAAATTCAGCTCGGCGTTATGCCATTCTTCCGTCTGGTTTGCAGTTGAATAGGGGCATTGGCTCATTGAGTCGGCTCCTCAAGTTGCGGTTTATTCAGTGGACGCAAAATTGCCCTGACCGGACTGGCGTCCAGATGGGCAAAACGCAGCGGCAGCGCGATCAATTCATAGTCCCCTTCCGGGACGTCATCGAGCACGATGCCCTCGAGGATGGCCATGCCATGTCGGGCTACGGCATTGTGCGAATCCATGGTTTTGGATTGCTGAGGGTCCAGCGACGGCGTATCGATACCGATCAAGCGCACACCGAGGTTCGCCAGCAGGTCGACGGTTTCTTTGGCGACGGCGGTGAAATCCGGATCCCAGGCGCTCAATGGCGCTTGTTGCCAGGTGCGCAGCAGCACCCGTTCAGGCAGGTCTTGCAAGCGACCTTCAAGCTGCTCGGGGTGTACCAGCCGGCCGCTATTCAGGCAATGCAGCACACGGCAAGGCCCCATATAGACATCGAGCGATACATCGCCAATGGCCACTCCATCAGCGCTGTAATGCAGCGGCGCGTCGACATGGGCCCCCGTGTGAGGCGACAGGGTGATACGCCCGACATTCACCGGACACTCGGGTCCGAACGTCCAAACGCGCTCTTCCTGGAAAGGTGTGTCACCCGGCCAGGTAGGTGTAGCGGTGCTCAGAGGCGGGCTGATATCCCACCACGACAGTGTTGTTTTCATTGTAAAGCTCTCGGCCTGTTCCGAGAGAATGATACGAGTGATACCTATGAATTTTCTTGCGAAAATATTCGGCAACAGCCAAATGTTTCGCACAAAATTCTAAAAATCCGGAATTTACCGGATGGAAATTTCAACGGAGAAAGCAGGCAGCTAAAAAGCTGTTTTCGTCCGCAAGGCACTTTCGCGAGCAAGCTCGCGAAAGCGGTAAATCAGGCGCCGAAGATCAACCAGCCACCCCCGCATCCGCCTTCAACCCCTGCCCCTCGATCGCGCGGATCGCACATTGCTCATCGACATCTGACAGATCACCGCTGATGCCCACCGCTCCCAACACAGTCCCGTCCTGATCCCGAACCAACACGCCGCCGGGTACCGGGACGACGCTGCCCTGCCCCAGACTATTCAGCGCGGCGAAGAAGGCCGGGCGTTGTTGGGCGTCCTGTGCCAGCAGGCGTGAGCCCTTGCCCAGGGCAATCGCGCCCCAGGCCTTGCCGATGGCGATCTGCGGACGCAGCAGGCTGGCGCCGTCTTCACGTTGCAGCGTTATCAGGTGCCCGCCGGCATCCAGTACTGCAACGGTCAATGGCGCGGCAGAGATCGCCCGCCCCGCGGTGATGGCCTGATCGGCCAGGTTGACTGCGACTTTCAAGGTTAAAGCGCTCATGGTGCCGTCCTCATTTTGTTATAGGGAAAGCCGTTGGATTGCTTTGTGTTGCGCAATCCGATGCAACAAATAGAACACAATGAATTATTTTTTTGTATACAATAATTTTCGAAAAGCGCGACATGCGACGAAAAGCCACAGTTATTTGGGCTTCCGACGAATGAAACAGCCGCTTGAGAAAATGGATTGACCTGCGCCGTCCGCCGTGAATACACTCTGCGCAAAGCCACTTGTATACAATTACAAAACGTAAGAGGCACAAAACCATGAGCAAAATGAGAGCAATCGAAGCCGCCGTTCTGGTGATGCGCCGCGAAGGGGTCGATACCGCTTTTGGCATCCCGGGCGCCGCGATCAACCCGCTGTACTCCGCCTTGCAGAAGGTCGGTGGCATCGATCACGTCCTCGCTCGCCACGTTGAAGGCGCCTCGCACATGGCCGAGGGTTACACCCGCACCAAAGCCGGCAACATTGGCGTGTGCATCGGCACATCGGGACCTGCCGGTACTGACATGGTCACCGGGCTCTACAGCGCTTCGGCCGACTCGATCCCGATCCTGTGCATCACCGGGCAAGCACCGCGGGCCCGTATGCACAAGGAAGACTTCCAGGCCGTCGACATCACCAGCATAGTCAAGCCGGTCACCAAGTGGGCGACCACTGTTCTGGAGCCGGGCCAGGTGCCTTACGCGTTCCAGAAAGCCTTCTATGAGATGCGCTCCGGCCGCCCCGGCCCAGTGCTGATCGACCTGCCGTTCGATGTGCAGATGGCCGAAATCGAATTCGACATCGACGCCTACCAGCCGCTGCCATTGGCCAAACCGAGCGCGACCCGCGTGCAGGTGGAAAAAGCCCTGGCCATGCTCGACCAGGCTGAACGCCCATTGCTGGTGGCCGGTGGCGGCATCATCAATGCCGACGCCAGCGAGTTGCTGGTGGAGTTCGCCGAGCTGACCGGTATTCCGGTCATCCCGACCCTGATGGGCTGGGGCACCATCCCGGACGATCACCCGCTGATGGTCGGCATGGTCGGCCTGCAAACCTCGCACCGTTATGGCAACGCCACGATGCTGAAGTCGGACGTTGTGCTGGGTGTCGGYAACCGCTGGGCCAACCGTCACACCGGTTCGGTCGACGTTTACACCGAAGGCCGCAAATTCATCCACGTCGACATCGAACCGACCCAGATCGGCCGCGTGTTCACCCCGGACCTGGGCATCGTGTCCGACGCCGCTGCCGCGTTGACCGTGTTCATCGAAGTCGCTCGCGAGTGGCAAGCCGCTGGCAAGCTGAAAAACCGCAGCGCCTGGCTGCAAGACTGTCAGCAGCGCAAAGCCAGCCTGCAGCGCAAGACTCACTTCGACAACGTGCCGGTCAAGCCGCAGCGCGTTTACGAAGAGATGAACCAGGTGTTCGGCAAGGACACCTGCTACGTCAGCACCATCGGTCTGTCGCAGATTGCCGGCGCGCAGTTCCTGCACGTCTACAAACCGCGTCACTGGATCAACTGCGGCCAGGCCGGCCCGTTGGGCTGGACCATTCCGGCCGCGCTCGGCGTGGTCAAGGCGGATCCGACCCGCAAGGTGGTGGCGCTCTCGGGCGACTACGACTTCCAGTTCATGATCGAAGAACTGGCGGTGGGCGCGCAGTTCAAGCTGCCGTACATCCACGTCGTGGTGAACAACTCGTACCTGGGGCTGATCCGTCAGGCGCAGCGCGGTTTCGACATGGACTACTGCGTGCAGCTGTCCTTCGACAACCTCAACGCTCCAGAGCTCAACGGCTACGGTGTCGACCATGTCGCGGTCGCCGAAGGCCTGGGTTGCAAGGCCCTGCGGGTATTCGAACCCGGCCAGATCCAGCCTGCCCTGCGCAAGGCTCAGGAGATGATCGAAGAGTTCAAGGTGCCGGTAATCGTCGAGATCATTCTGGAGCGCGTGACCAACATTTCCATGGGCACCGAGATCAACGCCGTCAACGAATTCGAAGACCTGGCGCTGGTCGGCAACGATGCGCCAACGGCGATTTCGTTGCTCGATTAACCGCTGATCGTTCCCCTGTAGGAGCCGGCTTGCTGGCGATGGCGATGGCGATGTGTCAATCACATCAATGTCGATTGATACACCGCCATCGCCARCAAGCCGGCTCCCACAGGAGGCCTCACACATATACAGGAGACCACCATGCCGCGTTTCGCAGCCAACCTGTCCATGCTGTTCACCGAGCAGGATTTTCTTGCCCGTTTCGACGCTGCCRCCAAGGCCGGCTTCAGTGGTGTCGAATACCTGTTCCCCTACGACTTCAGCTCCGCCGAAATCAAGGCCAGGCTCGATGCCAATGGCTTGACCCAGGTGCTGTTCAACCTGCCGGCCGGTGACTGGGCCAAGGGCGAACGCGGTATCGCGTGCCTGCCGGATCGGGTCGAAGAGTTCCGCGCCGGTGTCGATCTGGCCATTGCCTACGCCCAAGTGCTGGGCAACACCCAGGTCAACTGCCTGGCCGGTATTCGTCCACAAGGCGTCGACGAGGCCACCGTGGAAAAAACCTTYGTCGCCAACCTCAARTAYGCSGCCGACAAGCTGCAAGCGGYGGGCATCAAACTGGTGATGGAAGCSATCAACACCCGCGACATTCCGGGCTTCTACCTGAACAACACGGCGCAAGCCCTGTCGATTCGCGAACAGGTCGGCAGTGCCAACCTGTTCCTGCAATACGACATCTATCACATGCAAATCATGGAAGGCGACCTGGCCCGCACCATGGCCGCGCACCTGGACGAGATCAACCACGTGCAATTGGCAGACAACCCAGGGCGCAACGAACCGGGCACCGGTGAAATCAACTACCGCTTCCTGTTCGAACACCTGGACCGCATCGGTTACCAGGGTTGGGTCGGCTGTGAATACAAGCCGCTGACCACGACTGAAGCGGGCCTGGGCTGGTTGAAAACCCATAACGCGATCTGATGTTGAAACAGAACCATTGTGGCGAGGGGGCTTGTCGGAACGCCGCACCGCCCCGTTCGGCTGCGAAGCAGTCGTAAACCTGCGAGCAAGTTTTATCTGGCACACCACGGCGGTTGGTTTGGGGTCGCTTCGCAACCCAGCGGGAGCAAGCTCCCTCGCCACAGAATGTGGTCTACCTCCGCTACGCGCACATTATTTGGCGACACAAAAACAAGAGGATTTTCTCATGGCTAAAATCGGATTTATCGGCACCGGCATCATGGGCCACCCAATGGCGTTGAACCTGCAGAAAGCCGGTCACAGCCTGTTCCTGTCGGCGCACCACGACGCCGCCCCTGCCGATCTGCTGGCTGCTGGCGCCGTTGCGCTGGCCAACCCGAAAGAAGTCGCCCAGGAAGCCGAATTCATCATCGTCATGGTGCCGGATACCCCGCAGGTCGATGACGTGCTGTTCCGCGCCGACGGTGTTGCGGCGGGTGTCAGCAAGGGCAAAGTCGTGATCGACATGAGCTCGATCTCGCCGACCGCCACCAAAACCTTCGCCGCCAAAATCAACGAGAAAGGCGCGCAATACCTCGACGCACCGGTTTCCGGCGGTGAAGTCGGCGCCAAGGCTGCGACCCTGAGCATCATGGTCGGTGGTGAGGCCGATGCCTTCGAACGCGCCCTGCCGCTGTTCCAGGCCATGGGCAAGAACATCACCCTGGTCGGTGGCAACGGCGACGGGCAAACCGCGAAAGTGGCGAACCAGATCATCGTCGCGCTGAACATCCAGGCCGTGGCCGAAGCGCTGCTGTTCGCCTCGAAAAACGGTGCCGACCCAGCGAAAGTGCGTGAAGCGCTGATGGGTGGTTTCGCCTCGTCGAAGATCCTGGAAGTTCACGGCGAGCGCATGATCAAGGGCACCTTCGACCCGGGCTTCCGCATCAGCCTGCACCAGAAGGACCTGAACCTGGCCCTGGCCGGTGCGCGCGAGCTGAACATCAACCTGCCGAACACCGCCAATACCCAACAGGTGTTCAGCACCTGTGCGGCCATCGGTGGCAGCAACTGGGATCACTCGGCGCTGATCAAAGGCTTGGAACACATGGCGAACTTCTCGATTCGCGACAAGAAGTAAGCCCTGCCCCAAACCGCATCAAACCTGCAGGAGCGAGCCTGTGGCGAGGGGGCTTGCCCCCGTTTGAGTGCGCAGCACTCACAAGATCTTCAGTGCATCACAGATTTTGGGGCTGCTTCGCAACCCAACGGGGCGGTGCGGCGTTCCGACAAGCCCCCTCGCCACAGAGTCGCTCCCACAGGGTCCGCGACAAACCCAATAACAAGAATTCCGGGAGCCCGCCATGTCGGTCAATCCGCAACAATTGCTGCGCGAGCTGTTTGCCACAGCCATCGACGCGGCCCATCCGCAGCATGTCCTTGAAGCCCATTTACCAACTGACCGCAGCGGTCGGGTGATCGTCATCGGCGCCGGTAAAGCCGCCGCAGCCATGGCCCAGGTGGTCGAACGCTGCTGGCAGGGTAAAGTGTCTGGCCTGGTGGTGACCCGCTACGGCCACGGCGCCCCGTGCGAAAAAATCGAAGTGGTCGAAGCCGCGCACCCGGTGCCGGACGCTGCCGGTCTGGCCGTCGCAAAACGGGTTCTGGAACTGGTCAGCAACCTGAGCGAAGACGACCGCGTGATCTTCCTGCTCTCGGGCGGTGGCTCTGCCCTGCTCGCCTTGCCCGCCGCCGGCATCACCCTCGCCGACAAGCAATCGATCAACAAAGCGCTGCTCAAATCCGGCGCGACCATCGGCGAGATGAACTGCGTGCGCAAGCACCTCTCGGCGATCAAGGGTGGGCGTCTGGGCAAAGCCTGCTGGCCCGCCACGGTTTACACCTATGCGATTTCCGATGTGCCGGGCGACCTCGCCACGGTCATCGCCTCCGGCCCCACCGTGGCCGACCCGAGCACCTCGGCTGAAGCGTTGGCGATCCTCAAGCGTTATGCCATCGAAGTCCCGGCCTCGGTGCGCACCTGGCTGCAAAGTCCCGAGTCGGAGACGGTCAAACCTGGCGATCCGAGCCTGGCCCGCAGTCATTTCCAATTGATCGCCCGCCCACAGCAGTCACTGGAAGCGGCGGCGGTGAAAGCCCGTCAGGCGGGTTTCAGCCCGTTGATTCTCGGCGACCTGGAAGGTGAATCCCGGGAAGTGGCGAAGGTCCACGCCGGCATTGCGCGGCAGATCGTCCAGCACGGCCAGCCGCTGGCGGCGCCGTGCGTGATTCTGTCCGGCGGCGAAACCACCGTCACCGTGCGCGGCAATGGCCGTGGYGGGCGCAACGCCGAATTCCTGTTGAGCCTGACCGACAGCCTCAAAGGCCTGCCCGGCGTCTACGCCCTGGCCGGTGACACCGACGGCATCGACGGCTCCGAAGACAACGCCGGCGCCATCATGACTCCGGACAGCTATGCCCGTGCCGCCGCCCTCGGCCTCACTGCCTGCGATGAGCTGGACAATAACAATGGCTATGGCTACTTCGCGGCGCTCGATGCACTGATCGTCACCGAGCCGACCCGTACCAACGTCAACGACTTCCGCGCCATTCTGATTCTCGAGAGCCCTAAACATGACGCCTGACAAGAAGGTCAAAATCCTCGCCACCCTCGGCCCGGCCACCGACGGGATCGACGATATCCGTGAACTGGTGCGCGCCGGGGTCAATATCTTTCGCCTGAACTTCAGCCACGGCGATCACGCCGACCATGCGCAGCGCTATCAGTGGATTCGTGAAGTCGAGCG
The DNA here is from genome assembly GCF_056396965.1 of Pseudomonas sp. 05N434. Classification (NCBI taxonomy): domain Bacteria; kingdom Pseudomonadati; phylum Pseudomonadota; class Gammaproteobacteria; order Pseudomonadales; family Pseudomonadaceae; genus Pseudomonas; species Pseudomonas sp. 05N434. The sequence goes on along the minus strand of NZ_JBFTMK010000044.1, from coordinate 4,317 downwards.
CCAGCTGAATTATCCGCTGGGGATTCTGATGGACCTGCAAGGTCCGAAACTGCGGGTCGGCAAATTCGCCCAGGGCAAAGTGCAGCTATATCGCGGCCAGGCGCTGCGCCTGGATCTGGATGCGACGCCGGGGGACGAGCGCCGGGTCAATCTGCCCCACCCGGAAATCATCGCCGCGCTGGAGCCCGGCATGGACCTGCTGCTGGATGACGGCAAGCTGCGCCTGCGGGTGGTGACCAAGTACGTCGACGCCATCGACACCACGGTGCTCAATGGTGGCGAACTGTCGGATCGCAAAGGCGTCAACGTGCCGCAAGCGGTGCTCGACCTGAGCCCGCTGACCGCCAAGGACCGCCGTGATTTGAGCTTCGGTTTGGAGCTGGGGGTCGACTGGGTCGCGCTGTCGTTCGTGCAACGCCCGGAAGACATCCGCGAAGCCCGCGCGCTGATTGGCGACAAGGCGTTCTTGATGGCCAAGATCGAGAAGCCATCGGCCGTGACTCAGCTGCAGGAAATCGCTGAATTGAGCGATGCGATCATGGTCGCTCGCGGTGATTTGGGCGTGGAAGTGCCGGCCGAAAGCGTGCCGCAGATTCAGAAAAACATCATCGGCACCTGCCGCCAACTCGGCAAACCGGTGGTGGTGGCGACGCAGATGCTGGAGTCGATGCGCTTCTCCCCGGCCCCGACCCGTGCCGAAGTCACCGACGTCGCCAATGCGGTGGCCGAAGGCGCGGACGCGGTGATGCTGTCGGCAGAAACCGCGTCTGGCGAGTACCCGCTGGAAGCCGTGCAGATGATGAGCAAGATCATCCGTCAGGTGGAAAACGGCCCGGACTATCAAACCCAACTGGACGTGAGCCGGCCAAAAGCCGAGGCCACGGTGTCGGACGCGATCAGCTGCGCGATCCGCCGCATCAGCAACGTGCTGCCGGTGGCGGTGCTGGTGAACTACAGCGAGTCCGGCACTTCGAGCCTGCGGGCCGCACGGGAGCGGCCGACGGTGCCGATCCTCAACCTGACGCCAAACCTGCAAACCGCCCGGCGATTGACGGTGGCGTGGGGCGTGCACTCGGTGGTCAACGATCGACTGCGACAGGTGGATGAAGTGTGCTCGACGGCGCTGGAAATCGCCCAGGCACAGGGGATGGCTCAGCGCGGGGATACGTTGCTGATTACCGCGGGCGTGCCCTTTGGGCAGCCGGGGTCAACCAATTCGTTGCGCATCGAGACATTGCTCTAAAGAACTCCCCCTGTAAGAGCTACCCCGGTAAGAACTACCCCTGTGGCGAGGGAGCTTGCTCCCGCTCGGCTGCGAAGCAGTCGTCGCTTTGGCATGACGGTTTCAACAGAAAGACCGCATTGCTGATTTCAGGGCTGCTCCGCAGCCCAGCGGGAGCAAGCTCCCTCGCCACAGATTTGTGCAAGACCCTGGATTTTCCTCTGCCCTAGACCCCACCCATGCCTGCCAACCACTTCAACACCCACTGCCCCGACTGGGCGACCGCCCTGCTTAACGGCTTCAGTCAGATCTTTCTCCTGCGCCATCCGCTGTGCGGGCTGTTGTGTCTGTTAGCGATTCTATTTACCGCGCCCGCTCTGCTCGGCGGTGCGCTGCTGGGCGGTGTCGCCGGGTTGCTTACCGCGCAACGTCGCGGGTATGCCAAGGCGGATCGTCAGGCCGGACTATTCAGTTACAACGGTATTTTGCTCGGCCTGCTGCTGAGCCTGTATTTCCCATGGTCAGCACTGTTGCCACCGCTGATCATCGCCTGCGGCGGCCTGAGTGCGATGCTCACTCAGCAATGGCTCAAAGGTGCTCGCGATCATCAATGTCTACCGGCGTACACCGCACCCTTCGTTGGGTTGAGCTGGTTATTGCTCGGCTTTGCCGCACCACAGCAACCCGCGCCGCTGATCGAACTGAACACCCTCAACCTGCTCGCTGCCGAATTGAAAGGCCTGGGGCAAGTCATGTTTCTCGGCCATCCCCTGGCCGGCGCGCTGATTGCCGCCGGATTACTGATCGCCGATCGCCACGCCTTTGTGTGGGCGCTGCTGGGCTCCGCTGCCGGCCTCGGATTTGCCCTTCTGCATGGCGAAACTTCGAATGCATTGCAGGGTTTGAGCGGTTACAACGCGGTACTCGCCGCCCTCGCCTTCAGCCCGCAACGCCGCCAACCCTGGCTGCCGCTGCTCGGCATTCTGCTCGCGGTATTGCTCACGCCGGGGTTCGCCGCACTGGGCCTGGCAACGCTGACCGCGCCGTTCATTCTTGCCTGCTGGCTGATTCGCGCAGGCATTCGGGTGTTGCGTCAGTCCACCATGGACAGCGCACCTTGCGCTAGCGGGGAGAATCACCCTAGGCTGCGCTGATTCTCGATTCAGGCGTTATCCATGGACAGCAGCAAAAACTGGCGTGAAGAGCTTTACGTCATGATCTTCCAGACCGACACCCGGGCCGGTCGGCGCTTCGACAGCATCTTGCTGTTGATCATCCTCGCCAGCCTGGTGATCGTGGTTCTGGACAGTATCGACAGCGTTCACCAGAACTACGCCGACGTGCTGGCGTACATCGAATGGGGCTTCACCGTCATTTTCGTCATCGAATACGGCCTGCGCCTGTATTGCTCGCCCAAGCCGCTGCGCTACGCGTTCAGCTTCTATGGACTGGTGGATTTGCTCGCGATCGTGCCGGGTATTCTCGCGCTGTATTACAGCGATGCGCAGTACCTGCTGATCATCCGGATCATACGAATGCTGCGGATTTTCCGCGTGCTCAAGCTCAGCCCGTATCTGAAACAAGCCAACTATTTGATGTCGGCGTTGCGCGGCAGCAAGCAGAAAATCGTCGTATTTCTGCTCAGCGTCAGCACCCTGGTGACGGTGTTCGGCACCTTGATGTACGTGATCGAAGGCCCGGAGCACGGCTTCACCAGCATCCCCAAAGGGATCTATTGGGCTATCGTGACGCTGACCACCGTGGGCTTTGGCGACATCGTGCCCAAGACGCCGCTGGGCCAGGTGATTTCATCCCTGGTGATGATCACCGGTTACTCGATCATCGCTGTGCCGACGGGGATCTTTACCGCGGAACTGGCCAACGCCATGCGCGGTGATCAACTGCAACACGATTGCCCGGTCTGCAAGAAAAACAGCCACGAGCACAGCGCGGCGTTCTGCTCTCGTTGTGGCAATGCGTTGTTCAAGAAAATGGAATAAGCAAAGTGTTTTTTAATCTTTAAGCGACTATGCGAGTCCGGCTATAGTCGCTGGCAAATTGCCAACAATTTCCATCGAACACGTTTGATAAAACAAGGAATGYGCAGTGAAAAAACTCTTTGGCGCCTCACTTCTGGCCGCTGGCCTGGCCTTGAGCAGCATGGCTCAGGCCGCACCGACCCTGCTTAACGTTTCCTACGACGTGATGCGAGATTTCTACAAGGACTACAACGCTGCCTTCCAGAAACACTGGCAAGCCGAGCACAACGAAAACATCACGCTGCAGATGTCCTTCGGCGGCTCCAGCAAACAGGCGCGCTCGGTGATCGATGGCCTGCCGGCTGACGTCATCACCATGAACATGGCCACCGACATCAACGCCCTGGCGGACAACGGCAAACTGGTCCCGGACAACTGGGTCACACGCCTGCCGAACAACAGCGCGCCGTTCACTTCGGCCACCGTATTCATCGTCCGCAAAGGTAACCCGAAAGCCCTGAAAGACTGGCCGGACCTGCTCAAGGACGGCGTGCAGGTGATCGTCCCCAACCCGAAAACCTCGGGCAACGGCCGCTACACCTACCTCTCGGCCTGGGGCTATGTGCTGAAAAATGGCGGTGACGAAAACAAGGCAAAAGCCTTTGTCGGAAAACTGTTCAAACAAGCGCCGGTGCTGGATACCGGTGGCCGCGCCGCCACGACTACGTTCATGACCAACCAGATCGGCGACGTGCTGGTGACCTTCGAAAACGAAGCGGAAATGATTGCTCGCGAGTTTGGTCGTGATCAGTTCGAAGTGATTTACCCAAGTGTTTCCGCCGAAGCCGAGCCGCCGGTGTCGGTGGTCGACAAAACCGTCGACAAGAAAGGCACTCGCGCGGCGGCCGAGGAGTATCTGAAATACCTGTGGTCGCCGGAAGGTCAGGAAATTGCGGCTGCCAACTACCTGCGTCCACGTGACCCGGCGGTGTTGGCGAAATACACCGATCGCTTCCCGAAAGTGGATTTCCTGTCGGTGGAGAAGACCTTTGGTGACTGGCGCACCGTGCAGAAGACTCACTTCAACGATGGTGGGGTTTTCGACCAGATTTACAA
>NZ_JBFTMK010000043.1:0-17157 GCF_056396965.1 Pseudomonas sp. 05N434 | reverse complement strand
CCCGGGATGTTGTCGGACGAATCGCCCATCAACGCCAGATAATCGATGATCTGCTCGGGAGCGACGCCGAATTTCTCCTTCACGCCTTCCACGTCCAGCGCGCTACCGGTCATCGTATTGACCAAGGTAATGTGCCCGTCGACCAGTTGTGCCATATCCTTGTCGCCGGTGGAAATCACCACCGGGCGGTCGGCGGCCGCGCTGCTGCGGGCCAGGGTGCCGATCACATCGTCCGCTTCGACGTTGTCCACGCACAGCAATGGAAAGCCCAAGGCCTTGACGCTGGCGTGCAGCGGCTCGATCTGGACCCGCATATCGTCAGGCATGCTTGGGCGGTTGGCCTTGTACTCGGCGAACATCGCGTCGCGGAACGTCCCGCCCTTGGCGTCGAACACCACGGCGAACGGGCTGTCCGGGTACTGCTTGCGCAGACTCTTGAGCATGTTCAACACACCTTTGACCGCTCCGGTCGGCAGGCCTTTGGACGTGGTCAGCGGTGGCAGCGCATGAAAAGCGCGGTACAGGTAAGAAGAACCGTCCACCAGGACGAGGGGGGCTTGGCTCATGAGCAGGATCAACCTTTTCGGCGGGTCCGGCGCTAGAATAGCGGGACCGTTGACGACAAAGGGACAAGGTTATCATGCGCACACTAAATCGCTTGTTGCTGGCTGGCTTGTTTGCAATCACTCCATTGGCTGTCATGGCGGCGGATGACAAGCCCTCGGCGGACCCGGAAGTAACGATCCGCACGGAAGGCGATAAAACCATTCAGGAGTATCGCCAGAACGGCTTCGTGTACGCGATCAAGGTCACCCCGAAGGTCGGAAAACCGTACTTTCTGATACGTGCGGACGGAACAGATGCAAACTATATCCGCTCGGATCAGCCGGATATGCTGATTCCCTCGTGGAAAATCTTTGAGTGGAAGTAGTTTCTTAATTTCAATCGGCGCTGGCTCAACCGCGGCGCCCGTACTGGCAGTTTTAACCATGTCTGTGTTCACCCCCCTGGCTCGGCCCGAGCTGGAAACCTTTCTCGCCCCTTACGGGCTCGGCCGCCTGCTTGATTTCCAGGGGATCGCCGCCGGTAGCGAAAACACCAATTTCTTTATCAGCCTGGAGCAGGGCGAGTTTGTCCTGACCCTGGTCGAGCGCGGTCCGGTGCAGGAGATGCCGTTCTTCATCGAACTGCTCGACGTGCTGCACGACGCCAACCTGCCGGTGCCTTATGCCCTGCGCACCACCGACGGCGTTGCATTGCGCGAGCTGGCCGGTAAACCTGCGCTGTTGCAGCCACGTCTGGCGGGCAAGCACATCAAGGACGCCAACGCCCAGCATTGCGCTCAGGTCGGCGAGCTGCTGGCTCACCTGCACCTGGCGACCCAGGCCAACATGATCAAGCGCAAAACCGATCGCGGCCTGGACTGGATGCTGGAAGAGGGCACGCAGTTTCTCTCGCACCTGAACGCCGAACAAAGCGATTTGCTGCAACGGGCTCTGGAAGAGATCACCCAGCAGAAGACGAAAATTCTGGCGCTGCCGCGGGCCAACATCCATGCGGATCTGTTCCGCGACAATGCGATGTTCGAAGGCACGCACCTGACCGGGTTGATCGACTTCTACAACGCTTGTTCAGGGCCGATGCTCTATGACGTGGCAATTGCCTTGAACGACTGGTGTTCGGACGAGCAAGGGCAGCTCGACGGGGCTCGGGCGCGGGCGTTGCTGGGCGCTTATGCCGCGCTGCGACCGTTCACCGCTGCCGAAGCGGAGCTGTGGCCGACCATGCTGCGCGTGGCGTGCGTGCGGTTCTGGTTGTCGCGGTTGATTGCGGCGGAGTCTTTCGCCGGGCAGGACGTCCTACAGGATGTGCGCGATCCCTGTAGGAGCGAGGCTTGCCCGCGAACGATTCACCACCAAACTTCCCGCTTACAACGACTCCAGGCACCCGGCCAAATCATTTCCCAATTTTTCCAGCACCTGCTCATACCCCTGGGCGGTCGCTGGCGTGTACCCGCCCAGCGCATCCAGCTCTGCCAGTTTCACCGGTAGCCCGGCCACCAGGGTTTCTGCCAGGCGCGGGCGCAGCGGCGGTTCGCTGAACACGCAAGTTTTGCCGACTTCCTGCAACCGCGCGCGCATCGCCGCGACGTGCTGGGCACCGGGCTGTACTTCGGCTGCGACACTGAACACACCGGCGTGCTTGAGGCCGTAGGCGTCTTCGAAGTAGTCGAAGGCTTCGTGGAACACGAAGTAAGGCTTGTTCGCGATCCCTGCCAGGCGAGCCTTCAGGCGTAGGTCCAGGGCATCCAGGCGTTCATCGAAGGCTTTGAGGTTGCTCTGATAGCGCGCCGCGTTAGCCGGATCGGCTGCACTCAGATCGGCCGCCATTTTGYTGGCGATCACTCGGGCGTTGATCGGTGACAACCACAAGTGCGCATCCAGGCTGCCGGGGCGATGATCGTGGTCATGCTCATCGGCTTCTTCGGCGTGGGAGTGGCTGTCTTCGGCGAAACGTCGCAGCTTCAGGCCAGGCAAATCCTGCACTGCGACGCTGGGCAGCGTACGACCTTTCAGTACGCGAGGCAGAAAACCCTCCATGTCCGGACCGATCCAGTAAACCAGGTCCACCGACTGCACCTTCCGTACGTCGGATGGGCGCAAGGCATAGTTATGCGGTGATGCTCCGGGCGGCAGCAACACTTCCGGAATCGCCACACCTTCCTGCACCGCAGCAGCAATCAGCTGCAGCGGCTTGATGCTGGTAAGTACTTTGACTTCGGCCTGGGCTGAACCGATCAGCAGAAAACTTGCGACAAATGCGACAAAGATAGAAAAAAGTCGGGACACGATGACCACTCGAAGAGGCGAGAACGGGTAACATAATAACGTCTCTCACAACACTCGTCGCCGCTCATGCCTAAAACACCGATTGCCAGTCGTCCCCACGACCACTCTCATTGCGTCCATAGCGCATTGTCTGAGGCCGATGCCTTGTGCGCACGTCAGGGGCTACGCCTGACCGCTTTGCGCCGGCGGGTGCTGGAACTGGTCTGGCAAAGCCATAAACCTCTGGGTGCCTACGACATTCTGGCGGTGCTCAGCGAGCAGGACGGCCGCCGAGCTGCGCCGCCGACCGTGTATCGTGCGCTGGATTTTCTGCTGGAAAACGGCCTGGTACACCGCATCTCCTCGCTGAACGCCTTCGTCGGCTGCAATCACCCGGAACACGCTCACCAAGGCCAGTTCCTGATTTGCCGCCAATGCCACGCCGCCATCGAGCTTGAACAGAAGTCCATCAGCGACGCGATCGTCGGCAGCGCCAGGGACGTCGGATTTATCGTCGAGGCCCAGACCGTTGAAGTCATCGGTCTCTGCTCGGGTTGCCAGGGGGCTTAATGAGCAATGCGCTGATCCGTCTTGAGCAGGTGGCCGTCACTTTTGCCGGGCAAAACGTGCTGGATAACATCGAACTGAGCGTCGAGCCGGGGCAGATCGTTACCCTGATCGGCCCTAATGGCGCCGGCAAAACCACGCTGGTGCGCGCGGTGCTCGGTTTGTTGAAGCCGGACAGCGGCAGCGTCTGGCGCAAGCCGAAGTTGCGCGTCGGTTACATGCCGCAAAAACTCCATGTCGATCCAACCCTGCCGCTATCAGTGCTGCGTTTCTTGCGTCTGGTCCCTGGCGTGGACCGCGCTCGGGCCTTGGCCGCCCTCAAGGAAGTCGGCGCCGAGCAGGTGATCGACAGCCCGGTGCAAAGTGTTTCCGGTGGCGAAATGCAGCGAGTACTGCTGGCCCGGGCATTGCTGCGCGAGCCGGAGTTGCTGGTGCTCGATGAGCCGGTACAAGGCGTCGACGTGGCCGGTCAAGCCGAGCTCTATAGCCTGATCACACGTCTGCGCGACCGTCATGGCTGCGGCGTATTGATGGTCTCTCACGATTTGCATCTGGTGATGAGCACCACCGACCAGGTGGTGTGCCTGAATCGCCATGTCTGCTGCTCCGGGCATCCCGAGCAGGTCAGCGGCGATCCCGCGTTCGTCGAACTGTTCGGAAAGAACGCACAAAGTCTGGCGATTTATCACCACCATCACGACCACGCTCACGACCTGCATGGCTCGGTGGTCATTGCGACCCCGTCGGCCCATACCCATATTCATGGAGATAGCTGCAAGCATGGCTGATTTTCTGCTCTTCGCCCTGCTTGCAGGTCTGGCCCTGGCGCTGGTTGCGGGCCCGTTGGGTTCGTTTGTGGTCTGGCGGCGCATGGCTTATTTCGGCGACACCCTGTCCCACGCCGCGCTGCTGGGTGTGGCGCTGGGCTTCCTGCTGGATGTCAGCCCGACCGTGGCTGTCACCGTAGGCTGCCTGTTGCTGGCAGTGTTGCTGGTGACGCTGCAACAGCGGCAGCCATTGGCGTCTGACACGCTGTTGGGAATTCTCGCACCGAGCACGCTCTCCCTGGGCCTGGTGGTACTAAGCTTCATGCATGAAGTGCGGATCGACCTGATGGCCTATCTGTTCGGCGACCTGCTGGCGATCAGCCCGACCGATCTGGCCTGGATCCTCGGCGGCAGCGCGGCGGTGCTGGTATTGCTTGTCACGCTGTGGCGACCCTTGCTGGCGATCACCGTGCATGAAGAACTGGCCAGGGTGGAAGGTTTGCCGGTGGCGGCGTTGCGTCTGGTCCTGATGTTGCTGATCGCCGTGGTGATCGCGGTGGCGATGAAAATCGTCGGCGTGTTGCTGATTACTTCGTTACTGATTATTCCGGCGGCTGCGGCACAACGTCACGCCCGCTCGCCGGAGCAGATGGCACTGGGCGCGAGCCTGCTGGGCATGCTCGCGGTGTGTGGCGGGCTGGCGTTGTCCTGGTTCAAGGACACCCCGGCTGGCCCGTCGATTGTGGTGGCGGCCGCCGCGTTGTTTCTGCTGAGTTTTGTCCTGCCCCGTCGAGGGGTGTAGACTTGCTCGTTTTTTGCGCAAATAGAGAGTCGCAGGAATGAAGCCGTTCGCCTCCCGTTATCTGCTCCTTGTCGCATTTTCGCTGCTACTGGGTGCTTGCCAAAGCACGCCGCCGGCGGCCACCGAGGCCCCCGATGCACGGGCCACGGCTATTGCACAGCTGGAACAAAGCCTGGCCAGCAGCGAGCTGGCCACCGCCGAGGATCAATTGGCGGCCTTGCAGGCCGAGTCGCCCAACGATCAATCCCTTGAGCAATACCAGCGGCAATTGGCCGAAGCCTATTTGCTGCGCAGCCAGATCGTGTTGCAAAAAGGTGATGTGAATGCCGCGGCCACTGCCCTCAGCCGTGCCCGGGTATTGATGCCCAAGGCCCCGGCGCTGACCGGTGGCGTTAACAATGCAATTGTTCATGCACGCAAGGCTGAACTGGATAAAGCCGAAGCGGCCCTCAAGGCTGCCGAAGCCAGACCGCAGGCCAAAGTGATCGACCCGACGGCTGAAAGCACGACGGTGGCATTGAACCTCAACGATATGAGCAAACTTCGTCGTCAACTGGATGCTATCGCCGCCGATGTGGTGAATTATCAGTGCGACGTGAGCATTCAGGTTCCCCGTACTCAGGACTACCCATGGTTGGCCACGTTGCTGACCAAACGGGTGAAGAAGCTGGATTCGGGGTTTGATCTGAAGCTGGAGAAACAGATTCTGCGCAATATTCCGGCGCAGATGGTTTTGAGCCCTCGCAAGCCCTAAAAGCATCGCGGGCAAGCCTAGGTCCTACAGGCCCGGATTGATCACACATTATGTGTACGACCCAAAACCGTAGGAGCGAGGCTTGCCCGCGAAGGCGCCCTTCCTGTCGATAGAAATCCCTAAGCCGGAATCGCCTTGGCCTTAGGCTCCCTGTCCCATACTCTATGCTGACCGATCGCGGCAAAAAACGCCTTGAACAACTTGGTATCCGTACCCACGATCAACCCCGCGTCCGCTTCCAGTTTCAATACCTCCAGCAACTGCTTCGCTTCGCCATGCAAGGCGATCGCCTTCAGGTGTTTGTATGCCTCCAACAGGTAATGCAGCGCCACACCATCACTGCTTAGTGCCTTGATCGACGCCGCGCCACCCGGCACGAACACCGCGTCGAAGGCCACGGACGGCAAACCTTCCATCGACGCATCCACCGGCAGTGCTTTGCCATTGGCGGTGGTCACGGGGGCCGAGGTCGGGCCGAGCAGTTTGGCGTGAGCGCCTTCGGCCTTCAGCGCTTTCTTCATGGCGTCAATCGCCGCGCCATCGACACCGTTGGCCGCCAGGATCGCGACTTTTCGGGTTTTAATGTCTTCGGGCAACAAGTTAGCCTGGCTCAGGGCAGGGGAGTGATCCAGTGAGGTGTTACGCACCTTGACCGTTCCAGCCTTCGGAACCGGCAAGCCCAGGTTCTGCGTCACGCGTTTGGCCAGTTCCAGATCGATATTGGCCAGGATCTCATTGACCTGACGCACACGAATAAACTCGCGTTCGACCTTGCCCAGCTCAAAGCTGTAGGCGGCAATGATGTGCTCCTGTTCGTGCTTGCTCATGCTGTGGAAAAACAGCCGAGCCTGGGAGAAGTGGTCGCTGAACGACTCGCTGCGCTGGCGGATCTTGGCGGCGTCGACGCGCTCCGGGTAACTCTCGAAGCCGCCGTCCTGCGCTGCGGGCAGGGTCTCCTTCGGCCAGCCACTGTCGATGGAGTTCGGCTCGTAGGAAGCACGCCCCTTGTCGATGGTGGTGCGGTGCTGCGCATCCCGTTGACCGTTATGGAACGGTGCCAGTGGGCGGTTGATCGGGATCTCGTGAAAGTTCGGTCCGCCAAGTCGGCTGATCTGCGTATCGGTGTAGGAAAACAGCCGGCCTTGTAGCAGCGGATCATTCGAAAAATCGATTCCGGGCACGATATGCCCTGGGCAGAAGGCAACCTGTTCAGTCTCGGCGAAGAAGTTGTCCGGGTTGCGGTTGAGCACCATCTTGCCCAGGGGAGTGATCGGTACGATTTCCTCGGGGATGAGCTTGGTCGGATCAAGGATGTCGAAGTCGAAGGCATGTTCGCTTTCCTCCTCGATGACCTGTACGCCCAATTCCCACTCTGGATAGTCCCCCGTCTCGATGGACTCCCAGAGATCACGGCGATGGAAGTCGGCGTCTTTCCCGGCGAGCTTCTGCGCTTCATCCCACACCAGCGAACAGGTGCCGGCGACGGGGCGCCAATGGAATTTGACGAACCGCGATTTGCCCTCGGCGTTGATCATGCGGAACGTGTGCACGCCGAAGCCTTGCATGCTGCGCAGGCTTTTGGGGATCGCCCGGTCGGACATGGTCCAGATCACCATGTGCGCGGACTCCGGCACCAGAGAAACAAAGTCCCAAAAGGTGTCGTGGGCCGAACCGCCGGTAGGAATTTCATTGTGGGGCTCGGGTTTTACCGCGTGCACGAAGTCAGGAAACTTGATCGCATCCTGAATGAAGAACACCGGCATGTTGTTACCCACGAGGTCGAAGTTGCCTTCGTCGGTGAAAAACTTCACCGCGAAACCGCGTACGTCGCGCACGGTATCGCCCGACCCGCGCGGGCCTTGCACCGTGGAGAAGCGCACAAAAACCGGAGTTTTTTGATGTGGATCTTGTAGGAATGCGGCCTTGGTCAGTACGGAATGGGGCTCGTAGGCCTGGAAGTAACCGTGGGCGCCAGTGCCGCGGGCATGAACGATGCGCTCAGGAATACGTTCATGGTCAAAATGCGTGATCTTTTCACGCATGATGAAGTCTTCCAGCAATGACGGCCCACGGGCGCCGGCCTTCAACGTGTTCTGATTGTCCGCGACCTTCACGCCCTGGTTGGTGCGCAGGGCCTGCTCGGTGGCATCGGAGCGAAATTGTTCCAGGCTGTCGAGCTTGGGATTGGTGTTGCTGCGGTCCAGGGTATCGGTCCCGGCCAGTGCGCTGGTGGCGGCAGGCTTTTTAGTACTCATCAGACGTAGACTCCTCGTTGCGATTCCCGTCGTGGTCAGGGCTCATTGGCATTGCCCGGGCTTTTTCGAGTTGCTTAATGAGTGACTGATGAGGCGCTGGCGCCGTTCCTTTTTTCTGACCTTTGATCGCGTTATTGCCAAATCGCTGGTTGAAAGCGAAATAAATGCTAAGAACCTCTATACGGACAGGCTAAAATGCGCGCCCGGCTAACCGCTGATCCTTTTCTAACGCGCCCCACAAGGTTCGCTACGTGATCGAGTTTCAAAACGTCCACAAAACTTACCGCGTCGCCGGTAAGGATATTCCCGCCCTGCATCCGACCAGTCTGACGATTGAGAACGGTCAGGTCTTTGGCCTGATCGGCCATTCCGGTGCGGGAAAAAGTACCCTGCTGCGCCTGATCAATCGCCTGGAAAACTCCAGTGGCGGCAAGATCATCGTCGATGGTGAAGAAGTCACGGCGCTGGATGCCAATGGCCTGCGACGTTTCCGTCAGCAGGTCGGGATGATTTTCCAGCACTTCAACTTGCTGGCGTCCAAGACCGTGGCCGACAACGTCGCGCTGCCGCTGACCCTCGCCGGTGAGCTGTCGCGTAGCGAAATCGACCAGCGTGTGGCGCAATTGCTGGCGCGGGTTGGCCTGGCCGACCATGCGAAAAAATACCCGGCGCAACTGTCCGGTGGTCAGAAGCAGCGTGTCGGCATCGCCCGCGCCCTGGCAACCAAGCCGAAAATTTTGCTGTGCGACGAAGCCACCAGTGCCCTCGACCCGCAGACCACGGCGTCGGTTTTGCAATTGCTGGCCGAGATCAATCGCGAGCTGAAGCTGACCATCGTCCTGATCACCCACGAGATGGATGTGATTCGTCGAGTCTGCGATCAGGTGGCGGTGATGGATGCCGGTGTGATCGTCGAGCAAGGTTCGGTGGCCGAAGTGTTCCTGCACCCCAAGCACCCGACCACCAAGCGCTTCGTCCAGGAAGACGAGCAGATCGACGAGAACGAACAGCGCGACGACTTCGCTCATGTGCCGGGCCGCATCGTGCGTCTGACCTTCCAGGGCGAAGCGACCTACGCACCATTGCTGGGTACCGTCGCCCGGGAAACGGGCGTGGACTACAGCATCCTGGCCGGTCGTATCGATCGCATCAAAGAGGTTCCCTACGGCCAATTGACCCTGGCCGTCACCGGTGGCGACATGGAAGCGGCGTTTGCTCACTTCACCGCAGCTGATGTCCATATGGAGGTGCTGCGCTGATGGAAGTCCTGATGAGTTTCTTTTCCAATATCGACTGGTACGAAATCTGGCTGGCCACCGGCGACACCCTGCTGATGCTTGGCGGTTCGCTGTTGTTCACCGTGCTGCTGGGGTTGCCGTTGGGCGTGCTGTTGTTCTTGTGCAGCCCGCGCCAGTTGCTGGAAGCCAAAGGCGTCTACGCGATGCTATCGCTGGTGGTGAACATTCTGCGTTCGCTGCCGTTCATCATTCTGCTGATCGTGATGATTCCGTTCACCGTATTGATTACCGGCACCTCCCTCGGTGTCGCCGGTGCGATCCCACCGCTGGTGGTGGGCGCCACGCCGTTCTTCGCGCGACTGGTGGAAACCGCCCTGCGTGAAGTGGATCGCGGCATCATCGAAGCGACCCAGGCCATGGGCGCGACGACCCGTCAGATCATCACCAACGCCTTGCTGCCGGAAGCCCGCCCGGGCATCTTCGCAGCGATTACGGTGACAGCGATTACACTGGTGTCCTACACAGCAATGGCCGGTGTGGTCGGCGCTGGCGGCTTGGRCGACCTGGCGATCCGTTTCGGTTACCAGCGTTTCCAGACCGACGTGATGGTGGTCACCGTGGTCTTGCTGCTGGTGCTGGTTCAAGTGCTGCAAACCGTCGGCGACAAGCTGGTGGTTCATTTCTCCCGCAAATAAACAGTTTTCGTCACTTAAGACATGAGCCGGCCATTCGCTGGCAGGCGCCGAAGACTGGCGCCTCACAAGGAGTTAGCTGAATGAAAAAACTACTCGTCGCATTCGCTGCCATTGCAGCCTTTTCCGCCCACGCTGCCGACACCTTGACCGTTGCGGCCACCCCGGTGCCCCACGCGGAAATCCTCGAGTTCGTTAAACCAGCCCTGGCCAAAGAAGGCGTGGACCTGAAAGTCAAAGTCTTCACCGACTACATCCAGCCGAACGTACAGGTGGCCGAGAAGCGTCTGGACGCCAACTTCTTCCAGCACCAACCGTACCTGGATGAGTTCAACAAGGCCAAGGGCACCAACCTCGTCAGCGTTGCCGGTGTGCACCTGGAGCCGCTGGGCGCTTACTCCAGCAAGTACAAGAAACTGGAAGAGCTGCCGGGCGGCGCCAACGTGGTGATCCCGAACGACGCCACCAACGGCGGCCGTGCGCTGTTGCTGCTGGAGAAGGYTGGCCTGATCAAGTTGAAGGATTCGAAAAATATCCTGTCGACCGTGAAGGACATCACCGAGAACACCAAGGATCTGAAATTCCGTGAACTGGAAGCCGCGACCATCCCCCGCGTGCTGACTCAGGTCGACCTGGCGCTGATCAACACCAACTACGCGCTGGAAGCCAAGCTCGATCCGTCCAAGGACGCGCTGGTCATCGAAGGCAGCGACTCGCCGTACGTGAACATCCTCGTTGCCCGTCCGGACGACAAGGACAGCGCGGCAATGCAGAAACTGGTTGCTGCCCTGCACAGCCCGGAAGTGAAAGCCTTCATTCTCGAGAAGTACAAAGGCGCGGTATTGCCGGCGTTCTGATCGGCTGACGTAAACGAAAAAGGGGCGCATTGAATTGAATGCGCCCCTTTTTTTGTCTGTTTGCCCCGTTCTGTAGGAGCCAGGCTTGCCGGCGAAGGCGCCCGTGAGATCGCCTTCGCCGGCAAGCCTGGCTCCTACAAAGAGTGTGGTGCTTATTGACGGTTGAGCATCACCGGCAACTGCGCCACCAGTTTCTGGTTATTCAGCGGTGCACGAATGAACCCGCGTTGAGTCCCGTCCGGTCCGATCACCGCCAGGTTGCCGCTGTGGTCGACGGTGTAGTTCGGCTTGCTGG
This sequence comes from Pseudomonas sp. 05N434, assembly GCF_056396965.1. NCBI lineage: Bacteria > Pseudomonadati > Pseudomonadota > Gammaproteobacteria > Pseudomonadales > Pseudomonadaceae > Pseudomonas > Pseudomonas sp. 05N434. The sequence goes on along the minus strand of NZ_JBFTMK010000043.1, from coordinate 6,102 downwards.
TGTCCGCCGGAATGAACGGAATGCTCACCGCGTTGGCCATTTTCTGAAGGTCTTCGACCGAGGCTGCGGTCAGCCCGATGAATTGCGGATCGAAGTAGCCCAGGTACTGCTTGAGTTGCTTGGGCGTATCGCGGTTAGGGTCGACGCTGACCAGGATGACCTGCAACTTGTTCACCGCATCCGCCGGCAGTTCACTCTTGATCTGCCGCAGCTGGGCGAGGGTGGTCGGGCAGATGTCCGGGCAGAAGGTGTAGCCGAAGAACAGCAAACTCCACTTGCCTTTCAGTTCGTTGACCGCCACTGGCTTGCCGTCCTGATCGGTCATCTTCACGTCCGGCAGATTACGGCTTTGGGGCAGCAGAATGATCCCTGCATCGATCAGCGCCGTCGGGTCTCCCTGGTTTTTCCCGGTCAGTACTTTATTGACGGTCAGGCCCAGGATCAGCGCGATCAGGGCAACGAGGATGAAGACGGTTTTCTGGGTTCGGGTCATAGGATCAGCAGTAAGTAGTGGTCTACGAGCAGCGCGATAAACAGCAGGAACAAGTAGTAGATAGAGTACTTGAACGTGTTGATCGCCGCGTGCGGTCGAGTGCCACGGTACAGCACCACGGCCCATTGCAGAAACCTTGCGCCCAGTAAGAGGGCACACATTAGGTAGAGCACGCCGCTCATGTGGATCACGTAGGGCATCAGGCTGACGGCCAGCAACGCAAAGGTATAGAGCAGGATGTGGACTTTGGTGTAGTGCTCGCCATGGGTCACCGGCAGCATCGGAATGTCAGCCTTGGCGTATTCTTCCTTGCGGTGAATCGCCAGCGCCCAGAAGTGCGGTGGGGTCCAGGCGAAGATGATCAGCACCAGCAACAATGGTTCGGCGCCGACATGACCGGTGGCGGCGGTCCAGCCGAGCAGTGGCGGGGCAGCTCCGGCGAGGCCGCCGATGACGATGTTCTGCGGCGTCGCGCGTTTCAGGAAACCGGTGTAGACCACGGCATAACCGAGCAAGGAGGCGAGGGTCAGCCACGCCGTCAACGGGTTGGTGAAAGTCAGTAGCAAGGCCTGGCCGAGCATCGCCAGTATCAGGGCGAAGGTCAGCGCGGCGGCTGGAGATACCCGGCCTTCGGCCAGGGGCCGTTTGTGGGTCCGGGCCATGACCGCGTCGATGCGCCGGTCCACCACATGATTGACCGCCGCGGCACCGCCGGCACACAGGGCGATCCCCAGATTGCCGAACACCAGCACCGTCCATGGCACCCCGGCGCGGGTCGCGAGGAACATGCCGACCAGCGAGGTGATGAGCATCAGCACCACCACTTTCGGCTTGGTCAGTTCCAAGTAGTCTCGCCAGATGGCCTGACTGTGACGTTCGCCGATCAGAGTCGCCATGGCATCTCTCCTTTTATTGTTATGGGCCCGGCCGAGTGCTTACGCAGGCGTAGACGCCAGCGCCGAGGGGGCTGATGCTTGACCCGAACCAGGCTGGTTCGCGCGTGATAATTGACCAGCACCATCGTCAGCAACAGCGCCGCACCGCCGGCGTTGTGGGCGACGGCCACCGGCAGCGGCAAGTGGAACACCACGTTGCTGATGCCCAGGGTGATTTGTGCGGCAAGGGCGATCAGCACCATGACGGCCAGGCGCGTCATGCCGACGACCTTCAGTTGCCAGGCCAGACCGAGCAGAACAAAGGTGACCAGTAATGCGCCGATGCGGTGAGTCAGGTGAATCGCGGTGCGGGCATCGCTGTCCAGCTGCCCGCCCAGATAATTCGGGCCGATGTGCTGGGTCAGGTGAAAACCGTTGGCGAAATCAGCCGGCGGCAGCCATTGGCCGTGGCAGGTTGGAAAGTCGATGCAGGCTACCGCCGCATAGTTGGAGCTGACCCAGCCACCGAGAGCAATTTGCAGGATCACCAACAGCAAGCCGGCGGTTGCCCAGTATTGCAAACGTCGAGGCACGGTCAGCGCCGGCAATACGCCGGACAGGCGCAAGGTCAGCAGAAACAACAGGCTCAAGGTCGCAAAACCACCGAGTAAATGTCCGGTGACCACTTGCGGCCAAAGCTTGAGCGTCACCGTCCACATGCCGAAAGCCGCTTGGCCAATGACCAACGCCAGCAGGAACAGCGGTAACTTCACCGGCTGCCCCGGATGATGACGATGGACCCAGGCGCGGCCCGCCAGCACCGCGATCAGCAGCCCCAGCGTGCCGGCGAAGTAGCGATGGACCATTTCGTTCCAGCCCTTGTGGGCTTCCACCGGAGTGTCTGGAAAATGCAGTTCGGCATGAGCCAATTGGGCTTCGCTTTGCGGCACGCTGATAAAACCGTAGCAGCCGGGCCAGTCCGGGCAGCCGAGGCCGGCGTGGGTCAGGCGTGTGTAAGCGCCGAGCAACACCACAATCAGTGCCAGCAAGGTGGCAAACAGCGCGAGGCGAAATCCAGGTTTGGCCATGACGATGCCCTTATCCGATGTTCGACAGTTTCAGCAGGTGGCGCAGGTCGTTGAGCAGATCCTTGCCCTTCACCGTCGGGTCGTAACGCAGCACCAGATTGCCGTGAGGGTCGATGATCCACAGGTGCGGCGTGTCATTGCTCTGTGCGCCTTTGATGTAGGACGGCAGGTCCAATGAATAGCGTTGTAACTGTGGGTACTCGCGTTGAAGTTTAGTCTCGTAATCGCTGTTCAGCGGCTGCGCGATGGCCAGCGCATGGCTGGCACGGGCAGCATCGCGACCGAGGCCGATCTGGATCTGCCGCGCCAGATAAACCAGCTGTTGGCAGTCCACCGAGCAGTCCTTGGGCGCCGTCACCAGCAACTGCCAGCGTTCTTCTTGCGCTTGTACGCCAATGTCGGCGCGAGTCTGGCCGTTGCCGATCAGCTCACCGTGATAACTGCGGCCTTCGGGTACCCAGAACTGCAATTTGTACATGCCGGTGGCGAGGATCATCGGACCGATCACCCCCAATAGGATCAGCAGCAACTGCAAGCGTCCGCGCCGCCGATTCACCGGTGTTTTCGCCTCAGACATGCCGGGTGGATTCATGGCCACTCCCATTATTGTTCTCCTTTGCGTTGTGCCAGCCGAGATAGAGATAAAGGCCGAACAGCGCGATCGCCAGGGCGAACCACTGCACGGCGTAAGCCAGGTGCTTTTCCGGCCCCATGGCCACCACCGGCCAATCGGCGCGGTAGGTCGCAGGGCCACTTTGCGCGCGTAATTCGTAGGCGAAACCGTCACGTTCAAGCGCCGTCCACAACCTGGCCGGTTCAACGGCGGTGATCAGTTGTGGCCAGGTCGTGGTGTTGGGGTCGGCGTGCAACTGGAACGTTGCGCCGGGGGAGACGTAGACCCAGGCGTCGAGGCTCAACACCTGAGTCGGTGTGGTGAATGACGGCGGGGTRCGCCGATCCGGCCACGGCAGCCAGCCGCGATTGACCAGCAACCAGAGCCCGGTGGCCTGATCCTGAAATGGTTGCAACAGCTCGACCCCGACCTTGCCGTCACGCTGCCGGTTATCCAGCAGCAGGCTGTGTTCGGCATCGAACTGGCCGTGCAGGCGAACCCGGCGAAAGGCCGGATCTTCGGTGTGTTGCAGTTCGGTGCTGGCCATCGGTTCGGCCGCCCGGCGCTCAGCGTAATTTTGCAGCAGCGCGCTTTTCTCCGCGCCCCGGCTCAACTGCCAGAAGCCGAGTGACACCAGCAAGGGCAGCAGCACCGCGACCACCAGAGTCGGCACGAGGCCCAGCCGGAAGCGCTTCATGGCGTCGCCAGAAAGTCGGTCATCGCGATAGCTATACTCACATGCATCGCCTGTCCCCCGGAGTGTCACCATGCTCAAAGCAGCCATCGTCCTGATGCTGATTGCCACGGTTGTCAGCCTGTTCAGCGGCCTGTTTTTTCTGGTCAAGGACGACAGCAGCTCGAATCGCCTGGTCATCGCCTTGAGTATTCGTGTTGCGCTGGCCGCCATCACTGTCGGCTTGATCGCCTGGGGTTTTTTCAGCGGCCAGTTGGTGTCTCACGTGCCTTGGTAGTCATGAGTGCCAGGCTCAAAGTACGTAGACGAAAACGAACAACCCGATCCACACCACATCCACAAAGTGCCAATACCAGGTCGCCGCCTCGAAGCCGAAATGGTGGTCTGCATTGAAGTGCCCGCGCATGATGCGCATCAGCATCACGAACAGAATGATGGTGCCGATGGTCACGTGGGCACCGTGGAAACCGGTGAGCATGAAGAACGTTGCGCCGTAGATGCCGGAACCGAGGGTCAAGCCCAGCTCGTGGTAGGCGTGCAGGTATTCTTTGGCTTGAAAGCCCAGGAAGCCGCAACCGAGCAACACGGTCAGCGCCAGCCAGATTTTCAGCGCCCCGCGATGGCCTTTCTTCAAGGCGTGGTGAGCGATGGTCACGGTGACGCTGGAACTCACCAGCAGTACGGTGTTGAGCAGCGGCAGACCCCAGGGGCTGATGACTTCCTTGGGGGGAGGAAAGAGTTTCGAGTCCGGGTTGTTCAGCAGCGGCCAGGTGAACTCGAACGTCGGCCACAGCATGTGGGCGATGCCTTTGGTGCCTTCACCACCCAGTGCCGGGCCCGCGATGTTGCGCACATAAAACAGCGCACCGAAAAAGGCCAGGAAGAACATCACCTCCGAGAAAATGAACCAGCTCATGCCCCAGCGGAACGAGCGGTCGAGTTGCGGGCTGTACAACCCCGCGCGACTCTCCTTGACCACCGTCCCGAACCAGCCGAACAGCATGTAGGCCAGCAGCAGTCCGCCGACGAAAAAGATCAGCGGGCCATGGGATTCCGGCCGCGCAGCCTTCAGGTCGTTGAACCAGGTGCCCAGGCCGAACACCGTGACCAGCATGCCGATCGTGGCGATGATCGGCCATTTGCTCTGGGCTGGAACGTAATAATGTTCATGAGTTGCCATTTATTGTTCTCCTTATCGGGCACGCTTTAACGCCTAGCCACCTGTGCTTGCTGCAACAGCCACGGGCGGATGACGTGCGGTGATATCGAACAGCGTGTAGGACAGCGTCAGGTGCTTCACATCCTTGGGCATGTCGCGGTCAACGATGAACCGTACTGGCATCTCGATGCGTTGACCGGGCTGCAGCACTTGCTGGGTAAAGCAGAAACATTCGGTCTTGTGGAAGTACGCCGCGGCTGCACTCGGCGCGATACTCGGCACCGCCTGGGCGCTCATCGGCCGGTCGGTGGGGTTGTGGGCGATAAAAATCATCTCGTTCACCGCCCCGGGGTGCGCGGTCAGCTCATCCGTCTTGGGATAGAAATCCCAGGGCATGTCAGCAGCGTTGGTCGACAGAAACTGCACGCGAACCTGCCGCGAGGCGTCGACCGTTTGCTCGCCTTCATACTGCCCGGCGGTTTTGCCATTGATGCCGAATGCCTTGCACATCACGTCGTAGATCGGCACCAGGGCAAAGCCGAAGACAAACATCGCCGCCACCACCAGCAACAGGCGGGTGACCAGCTTCTTCATCGAGATCGAGTCAGCCATTATTTCCAGCCTCTACGCCATATCCTGTAGGAGCTGGCTTGCCAGCGAAGGCGGAGTGTCTGACACACCGCGCTGCGTTCATCGCCAGCAAGCCGGCTCCTACAGGACCGAGGCGTTTCATTTCACTTCCGGCGGTGTGGTGAAGGTGTGATACGGCGCGGGCGATGGAATGCTCCATTCCAGGCCTTCGGCACCATCCCACGGCTTGGCCGGTGCCGGCTCGCCGCCGCGAATGGTCTTGATCACGATGAACAGGAAGAAGATCTGCGTGGCACCAAACATGAACGCGCCGATCGACGACACCATGTTGAAGTCGGCGAATTGCAGGTTGTAGTCCGGAATCCGCCGCGGCATGCCCGCCAGGCCCACGAAGTGCATCGGGAAGAACGCCATGTTCATGCCGATGAAAGACAGCCAGAAGTGCAGCTTGCCGAGGGTTTCGTCGTACATGTGGCCGGTCCATTTCGGCAGCCAGAAGTAAGCCGAGGCGAAGATCCCGAAGATCGCCCCCGGCACCAGCACGTAATGGAAGTGCGCGACCACGAAGTAGGTGTCCTGGTACTGGAAG
>NZ_JBFTMK010000042.1:0-15436 GCF_056396965.1 Pseudomonas sp. 05N434 | reverse complement strand
CGTCAGGATCAGGCACAACAAGGCCGACAGCGCAGCGGCAAAAAAACCGGAACAGAAGATGTACACGAAGGGATTACGTGGCTGCGCGCGCTCCACCAGGATGGCGCAGCACTCGGTGACCCGCACCGGCAGCAGGATCAGCAGAGCGCCATTGACCCCGACAGCGGCCAGGTCCTGACGCCCGAGCAACACCAAGCCCACCTGCGCGACCAACCCGCCGACAATCGCCAACGGCCAATCCAGTAGTAAGGTCACGGCGGTCATGCCGATGAAGTGATAGGACACACCGGTATCGAAGTCCCGTCGCACCAGCCACAGCATGAACAGCGCAAACACCGTACCGAACAACAGATGCTGGCGGCGGCTGTCGCTGAACAGTTCGACCCATGGCGCTCGTGCAATTGCCCAGATCAGTGCCGGTATATAGATCAACCACCCCATCGTCAGGGTTTGGGATGACAGTAACTCGGCACCGATCATGGCTGGGCACACTCCTTTGTCTTACCAGAAGAGAACAGGTCATCAGTCTACACCGCCCTTTGATTTTGCTCTGGAGGGGCGTTTTACGATTGGGGGGCATATTCGTTGCTGCGGTAATGGCGGCTCTTTGGTGGCGTACATATCCATTTTTTTGTAACGGCCACTTATGGTTCCGCCCTTACGGCGGGTCACTTTCGAAAAGCGCGAAAGTAACCAAAGCGCTTTTGCCCCTCCATTCGGCCTCTCGAGGGGGCGGTGCGTCAAAATCAAAAGCGAGGCGGCCTACCAGCCGACCTGGTTGGACGCGGGTACATATTCCCCCAGTAGGAGCTGCCGAAGGCTGCGATCTTTTGATCTTGCCGTTGCTTTGACTTTTGATCTTGATCTGTCTCGCCGTTACCGCAGAAACGGATATACCCCCAATAAAAAAGACCCAGCGATTGTTACATTTCCTGCAAGACTGAATCAGACCCAGCCCCCTTTATCCCCCGCAGACAAAGACTAAAATTCAGACACTGGAACCCACACAGAGCACAGAAAAATGAAAACCCTGACCAGCCTGCTCCTGACCCTCGCCGCCACCTCGGCCCTGGCCGCCAACGAGCCAGCCGCTGCCACCCCGTACAACCCGGCACAACCACTGGACATCGCCAAGGTCGTTTCAGTGACAGACACCGCAACCGCCTGCGGAGTCGTGCCAGCGACCATGGAATATATCGACCATCAGGGCCAGACCCATCGCGTGACGTACGAAGTCATGGGCAACTGCACCACCGATCTGTGATCGCTCCGGTCATAACAACTTCCATGTGTAGCTGAGAATCAGGCGGTTCTCGTCGATATCACTGCGGTAGTTGGAGCGCGCCATGGCGTTGCGCACGCGGATCCCGAGGCCTTTGAGGCTGCCGCTTTGCAACACATAGCCGATGTCCAGATCGCGCTCGCGGTCCTTGCCTTCAAACCCCTTGCCGGTGTCGACGTTATTGCCGGTGATGTAACGCACGGTGCTGGTCAGCCCCGGCACGCCGAGGGCGGCGAAGTCGTAGTCGTAACGCGCCTGCCAGGAACGCTCGTCGGCGTAGGCAAACTCGTAGGTCGGCACCTCGTTGCCCAACGGAGTGATGTTGGCAAACACTCGCGGGAAGGCGCTGTCGCCGAACATACCCTGATAGCCGACATAAAACGTGTGACCGCCGCGCTTGGCCGACAGCAAAGAGAAGAACGCCTGGTTGTCGATGTTGCCCAGTAATTTTTTGCCGTCCTCGCGCGAATCGTAATAGCCAAGGTTGGCGCCCAGGGTCCAGTCACCCAACGGCTCGCTGTGCTTGAAGCCGAGAAAGCGCTGGTTGTAGATATCCTCCAATTGCCCGAACCAGGCGCTGACCGAGCTGCGTTTATCATTGAACGCGTAGTCGGCGCCGGCAAAGTTGAAACCATCGCTGCTGACCTGACGCTGGGGTACATGACCGAGCATGGCTTGCATCTTTTCATCGCCAGCCTCGTTGCGCAGGCTGGTCGAACTCAAATGACCGCCCTGTAAGGTCAGGCCATCGATCTCATTGGAGCTGATGCTTGCGCCCTGATAACTGGGCGGCAGCAGACGGATATCGCTGAAGGCCAGCACCGGCAGGTTGGGTTGCAGCTCCCCCACCTTCAATTCGGTCTTGGAGTAACGCACCTTCAGCGCGCCCCCCAGACGACTGTATTCATTCGCCGCGCGTCCATCATTGCGCACCGGCAGCAAACCGGTATTGACCCGGTCCGGGCTGCTGTCGAGTTTGAGGCCGAGCAGGCCAATGACATCCACACCAAAACCGACAGGACCCTGGGTATAACCGGATTTGACGTTGAGAATGAAGCCCTGTGCCCACTCTTCGGCCTTCGACTGTTTATTGGCCCCGACGATGTCGGAGAAGTCCCGGCTGAAGTAGTAATTGCGCGCTTGCAAGGTGGCGGTGCTGTCTTCGATGAAGCCGCCCTCGGCGGCCACCGCACCGGTGGAGAAACTCGAGACGACAGCGATGGACAACACTGACCCGGTTGTTGGAAAAATCTGTTTCATCGTTTTTTCTCTTATTTTTATTGATCGACAGGTTGAAGTGCTTCAGTCGCAGCATTTGCGCTACGAGCGATGGGACGCCGGGCGTTTAACAACCAGTGGGTGACCATGCCGAAAATCAGTCCCCAGAAAGCGGCAGACAACCCAAACAGCGACATGCCCGAGGCGGTGGTGAGAAAGGTCACCAATGCGGCTTCACGATCACTCGGCACCGCCATTGCGCCARCCAGTGCCCCCGCTATCGCAGCGAACAACGCAAGCCCGGCCAAGGCCGCGATCAGTTCTTTGGGGAACGCCGAAAACAACGAAACCAGCGTGGCGCCGAAGATCCCCAGCACCAAATAACAGAGACCGCCCACCACCCCGGCCACATAGCGTTTGCCCGGGTTTTCATGGGCCTCGCGACCGGTACAGATGGCGGCGGTAATCGCCGCCAGATTCAGCCCGTGACAACCGAACGGCGCCAACAGCGCAGTGCCCAACGCACTGCTGGCGATGATCGGGCCGGCGGGCGTTGCGTAGCCGCTGGCGCGCAGCACCGCCATGCCGGGGACAAACTGGCCGGTCAGCGCCACCATCACCAGCGGCAAGGCGATATTCAGCGTCGCGCTCAAACTGAACGCAGGCGTGATCCACACTGGCGTAGCCAAACCGATCACCAGCGCTTCGCGGTGCAAATCACCGGCGAGAAACGCGATGGAACAGCCCACCAGCAGCACCATCAACACCGCATAACGCGGCATCACCCGTTTGCAGATCAGGTACGTGGCAAACATCGCCAGCACCAGCTGCGGCTTGCCTTGCAACGAGACGAACAACCCGGTGCCGAAACTGAACAGAATCCCTGCCAGCATCGCCGCCGCAATCGCCGCGGGCAGTTTGCCGATGATCCGGTCAAATGCCCCCGACACCCCGACCAGAAAGATAATCAGGCTGCTGACCAGGTACGCGCCCACCGCTTCGGGCATGGATATTCCCGGCAACAGCGCCACCAGCAACGCCGAGCCCGGCGCCGACCACGCGATGATCACCGGCACCCGGTAACGCAAGCTCAAACCGATGCCGAGCACGGCGCTGCCGATGGAAATCGCCCAGACCCACGACGACAGCACTTCTCGCGAGAGGTGAGCGGTTTCGGCGGCCTGAAAGATGATCACCAGGGGGCCCGCGTAGGAAATCACCGTCGCGATAAATCCGGCCACGGCAGCCGACAAGGAAAAATCCCGGAATAACGCTTTCATGAAACGTCGCCGACAGACCCGTCACGCGAACCATGGCGCAGGCCCGACAGCGCTTGTTTGACACTGCGCTGACTGCTGATCGCGAACACGGTCATGGCAATGGCGGCCACCGCACCGGGCAAGGCAAACGCCATGAAGTTCAGTTGCAGCGGCAGGCTGATCCCCAGCAAGGCACCGCCCAGCAGCGGGCCGACGATGGCGCCGTTGCGGCCGATGCCCGACGCCCAGCCCAAACCGGTGGAGCGAATGGCCATGGAGTAGAACTGCGCGGCGCAGGCGTACAGCAGTATCTGCGAGCCGATGGTGGTGGCGCCAGCGATGGCGATCAGCAGGTACAACACCGGCATCGGGCTGTTGAAGCCAAGCAAGGTGATCGATACGGCTGCACCGGCGAAGAACACCGCCAACACGCGTGGCAGGTTGAGTTTGTCACCCAGCACACCGCCGCCGACCGCGCCAAAAATGGCGCCGAAGTTGAGTACCAGCAGGAACGACAGGCTCGAGCCCAGGCTGTAACCGGCGCTTGCCATCAGTTTCGGCAGCCAGGAACTCAAGGCGTAGACCATCAACAAGCAGCAGAAAAACGCCAGCCACAGCATCAGCGTGCGCAGCGCCCGCCCCTCACGAAACAACTGCAACACCGGGGTGCCGCTGCCCTTCACTTCGCTTATGTGCAGCTGATCGCCGGTTTGCGCGATGTACGCCGGATCGACTCGCTGGAGAATGTTGCGCGCCTCTTCATTGCGCCCCTGACGCAGCATGAAGCCCACCGATTCAGGCAGGAAGTGCATGATCAACGGCAACAGCAGCAACGGCAGCACCGCCACGTAAAACACCGACTGCCAGCCGAAACTTGGGATCAGCACGATGCCGAGCCCCGCCGAGAGCATGCCGCCCACCGAGTAGCCGCTGAACATGATCGCCACCAGCGTGYTGCGGATTTTCTTCGGCGCGTATTCGTTCATCAGCGCCACGACGTTGGGCATCACCCCGCCAATGCCCAGCCCGGCAATGAACCGACAGAGGCCAAACTCGGTGGGGTTACTGGCAAAACCGTTGAGCACGGTAAAACCGCTGAACAGCATCACGCACAGGGTGATGGCTTTTTTACGACCGATCTTGTCTGACAGCGGGCCGAAAAACAGCGCGCCGAACATCATTCCAAACAGTGCATAACTTCCCAGTGCGCCGGCTTGCAGAGGACTGAGCCCCCACTCTTTCATCAGCATCGGCAACACCACGCCGTAGATCACCAAATCGTAACCGTCGAAAATGATGATCAGGGCGCACCAGAACAGCACCATCCAGTGAAAGCGGTTGAATCGTGCCTTGTCGATAACCTCATGTACGTCAATCTTGCGCATGGCATCTATCTCTTGTTGTTGTTTTTTTAAGAGTCGGTAACGCGGCTAACGTCCGTACAGCCGAGGGTAAAGTCGCCAGGCACGGGGCAATATCCGCTTTGCGCAGATCGCTATCCGTTTTGTGCACCGCTCGGAACCGGGCGTTGGGCGGGGAAAGAGGGTCTTGAATCAGAGAAACCTGTGGCGAGGAGCACGTCTATGCTGGATTTACCCGGCTCATGCCTTTGCTCCTATAGGAGGAAAAATCGATGGTTCCCACGCCAATTTCCGAAAAGGCTTTTTCCCGAGGTCTGCTCGATGTACTGATTCGTGCCGGGTTGATCGCCGTTCTGGTGGTTTTCTGCTTCCAGATATTCAGTCCATTCCTCGATCTGATGCTGTGGTCGATAATCCTGGCAATCACCCTCTACCCGTCACAAGTCAGGTTCAAAGGCGCGCTGGGAAACAAGGATGGGCTCAGCGCGACGCTGATTGTGCTGATCGCCATCTGCATCCTTATGGTGCCTGCCTATTTGTTGGGAACCTCGATTGCAGACTCCGTGGAACGGGCGATAAGCATGGTCAAAAGTGACAGTTTCCATATCCCCCCTCCGTCCGACGCGGTGGCCGGCTGGCCACTTGTGGGCAAACCCCTTCATGGCTTATGGACACAAGCTGTCACCAACCTGCCCGACCTGCTACAGAAGTTCATACCGCAAATCAAAGGTGTCAGCCTCTCCCTGCTGAGCAAGCTGGCGGGGGCCGGCATGGGGCTCCTTTTATTTATCTTTGCCCTGATTATTGCCGGTATTTTTTTAGCCTATGGTGAAAGTGGCCACCGCAGCGCAGTGCAAATCGCTTCGCGCTTCTGCGGCCCGGTCAAGGGACCGAAAATCACCGAGCTGTGCACCGCGACCATCCGGGCAGTGGCGTTGGGCGTGGTCGGCATCGCCTTCATCCAGATGCTGTTGATCGGCATCGGCTTTGTGTCCATGGGCATCCCCGGCGCAGGTCTTCTCGCCTTGGCGGTGCTGCTTATTGGCATCATGCAATTACCGGCCACCCTGATTACCCTTCCGGTCATCGTCTACGTCTTCGCGAACGAAGGTGCCAGTACGGCGACCATTGTGTTTGCCATCTATGTCTTCGTTGCGGGCCTGGTCGATAACGTCCTCAAGCCGTTGCTGTTAGGCCGAGGTGTCGATGTGCCAATGCCGGTGGTGCTGATCGGTGCCTTGGGCGGCATGGTCACGAGCGGTATCCTCGGCCTGTTTATCGGCCCTGTGATATTGGCTGTCGGTTATCGGCTGTTCTGGCAATGGGTGGACGATAAAGCGCAAGAACCCGGGACAGACCGCCAGGGACCGATCTGACACGTCTGCCGAGGATATCGCCATGCTGTTGAATCTACTCGCCGGTCTCCCCGTGATGCTGTTCTGCCTGCTGATGCAAGCCGTTTTCATAACTATCTGTTTGCGCCATTACGTGCATTTCAGGCATACCCATCCAAATCGTGAATCGCAATGGCTGAATATCCTGTTGCTGTCGATGGTCATGGTGCTGATGTTGCTCGGCAATTTCGTGCAGATCGCCATCTGGGCCACCCTGTTCATGTTGCTCGACGAATTCGACGAATTCGCCACTGCGCTCTATCACTCGGCAGTCAACTTCGCCACGCTGGGCTATGGCGATATCATCATGTCCCCACGCTGGCGTCTGCTTGGCCCACTGGAAGCAGCCAACGGCATCCTGATGTTTGGTGTCTCTACCTCAGTCATGACCGCTGCGGTGATGGATGTCATCAAACACAGCATGGAAAGGCTACAACAGCGCGAACACCTATAGGTACGTCAGAAAAAGCAGGTAAGGTTCTATCTGAAGAAATCGCGACCGACTTTTTTCTTTTGCGACAGACTTTATTATTCAGATCACATTTGAACGCTAAGCTTGGGCCTATGGATGACTCCGATTATTTACGCCTGCTGACCATTGCGGCCGAGCAAGCCAACACGTTCCTTTCCAATGCCCGCAAATGGGAGCGTGAGCGTTGGGTTTGCCAGCGCCTGCTGCAAGGTCTGAACATTCCCTATCGCGCCGACGAGTTTGCCCCCGCCGGAGAGCCGCCGGACGTGCTGTTTCGCGACGCGAATTTCGAGGTGTTCTTCGTGCTCGACGAGGGCCGGCGCCTCAATGATGAATGGCGTGATGAGCTGCAACGTCGGCGCAGCGCGTTCTCCCTGAGCCAACTGGTGCGCCGCGAGGCCAAGCCCCGGCGGATCCCGGCTAATGAATTTCTGCTGAGACTGGCACCAACCTTGCGCAAAAAAGCCCACAACTACAAAGAGCGCGGCATGGACCTGGGGGATCTGGACATCATCGCCTTCGCCAGCCTCAAGCGCGAAGTGCTGGACCTCAACAGCCACTTCCCGCCGCCCACCGAATACCTGCGCCAGGGCTGGCGCTCGTTGTCGCTGGTCGGCCCGACCTTCGCCCGCGTACTCTTCGCCCACCCGGATGCCCCGGATTTCCTGCGCAGCAACCTGGGGCGCAGCATCGTCTTCGATGTCGGGATCAGCTTGTGAGTCCCGCCACATATAGCGGCAACCCTGCACAGGATGGCGCAATCACTGGCCGAATGTTACAAAGCGCAATCGTTCACCCGAACCACATGCACCGTTCAACGCTTGCAGACAATCTGCTGTAACGTCTGCACATTCAGCAACGTCTACCCGACGAGGCCTTTATGACCAGCCGCCTGAACCCCGACGACCAGAAGCATGTCGAAGAGTACCTGCACCTGTCCCAGCACCAAGTCGAGCGCCGGCCTTTCCGGCCGTGGATGCTCCTGGTGGTGGTGTTGGCAGTGACCATTGGTTTAGGCCTGTTGAGCCGACTTATCAGTTACCTGACGCTATGAGCTGCCTTGCGCTCGCTCGGGTAACGGTACAGATTTCTTTTAGCCTTGCGAGATATCCCCATGACTCATCGTATTGTCATCGTTGGCGGCGGCGCCGGCGGTCTGGAGTTGGCTACCCGTCTGGGTAAGACTCTGGGCAAGCGCGGCACGGCCAGTGTGATGCTGGTCGACGCGAACCTGACCCACATCTGGAAACCGCTGTTGCACGAAGTGGCCGCTGGATCGCTCAACTCTTCCGAAGACGAACTCAACTATGTTGCCCAGGCAAAATGGAACCATTTCGAGTTCCAGCTGGGGCGCATGAGCGGGCTCGATCGCACACAGAAGAAAATCCAGCTGGCCGCCACCTACGACGATGCTGGCCTTGAACTGGTACCCGCGCGCGAAGTGCCTTACGACTCGCTGGTGATTGCTGTCGGCAGCACCACCAACGACTTCGGTACTCAAGGCGCGGCGCAACACTGCCTGTTCCTCGACACCCGCAAGCAGGCCGAGCGCTTCCATCAGCAACTGCTCAATCACTACCTGCGCGCGCACGCCGGACAGACCGACACCGTGCAACAGATCAGCGTGGCCATYGTCGGCGCCGGTGCCACCGGGGTCGAACTGGCAGCGGAACTGCACAACGCCGCCCATGAACTGGCGGCTTATGGCCTGGACCGGATCAAACCGGAAAACATGCACATCACCCTGATCGAAGCCGGACCACGGGTTCTCCCGGCGCTGCCGGAGCGGATCGGCGGGCCTGTGCATAAAACCCTGGAGAAACTCGGGGTCAACGTCATGACCAATGCCGCGGTCAGCGAAGTGACCGCCGACAGCCTGATTACCGCCGACGGCCAGGTAATCAACGCCAGCCTCAAAGTCTGGGCCGCCGGGATTCGTGCGCCGGGTTTCCTCAAGGACATCGATGGCCTGGAAACCAACCGCATCAACCAGCTGCAAGTGCTGCCGACCCTGCAAACCACCCGCGACGAGAACATCTTCGCCTTCGGCGACTGTGCGGCCTGCCCGCAACCGGGCAGCGACCGCAATGTGCCGCCGCGTGCCCAGGCGGCCCACCAACAGGCTTCGTTGCTGGCCAAATCGCTGAAACTGCGGATCGAAGGCAAGGCCCTGCCGGAATACAAATACACCGACTACGGCTCGCTGATCTCGCTGTCGCGTTTTTCGGCTGTGGGTAACTTGATGGGCAACCTGACCGGCAGCGTGATGCTCGAGGGCTGGCTGGCACGGATGTTTTACGTGTCGCTGTACCGCATGCACCAGATGGCGCTGTATGGCGCGTTCCGTACGGCGATGTTGATGCTGGGTAGCAAGATTGGGCGTGGGACCGAGCCGCGGCTCAAGTTGCATTAAGAGCTTCGGCGTCACTTAGGGCCTCTTCATGGGCAAGCCTCGCTCCTACAGTTCGGAGTCAAATCGAAAGATGCGATCGACTCCCCCGTAGGAGAGAGGCTTGCCCGCGAATCATGCGTCCCGGTCCAACTTCCTGACACCTACGTGTCTCACTGTATCTGCCCCACGATTTCACCCCTTCGCTTACAAACTCCCTCCTTGCACGACACAGTAGCGATACACCGCGCCCGCTAAATGGCCACACCCGAGCAAGGCACCGCCTGCTTCGGTCATCGCCGCACTTGCGTGGCGTCCTTTATCGAACGGTTGTGTCGTGCAACCCAGGAGATTTGTAATGTCCCGTACCACTACTCTCAGCAAAAACACCGTTGGCCTGCTCGGTGCCGTCCTGGCCGGCGGCCTGATGTTGTCCGGTTCCGTATTCGCCGCGCAGCCACTGACCCAGGGCTACATGGTCGCCTCCGCCGAAACTTCGGTAAAAACCCCAGAAGGCAAATGTGGCGAAGGCAAGTGCGGCGATGCCTCGATGGCCAAGACCGACACCAATGGCGATGGTCAGGTGTCCCGTGCGGAGTTCCTGAAAGTGGCGCCCAAGGGCGACTTCGACAAGATCGACACCAACCACGATGGTCAAATCTCGGAACAAGAGGCTTTCGACAATGTGAAAGCCAGCTACGAAGCCAATGGCAAACAAATGCCAAAAGGCTTGTTCGAGCACCTGAAAGACAACAGCTAAGCCAATGAAGACCAGGCCCTGCTTCTCCATCGAGGAGCGGGGCTTTTTTTCGTCCGGCGGATTTACAACTGAAACCGCTGCACCATGGTCCGTAACGAATTGGCCAACTGCGACAGCTCATGGTTGGAGGCGCTAGTCTGATCGGCGCCAGCAGCGGAGCGTACCGACAAATCGCGAATGTTCACCAGGTTGCGATCAACTTCACGCGCCACTTGCGCCTGCTCCTCGGCGGCGCTGGCGATCACCAGGTTGCGTTCGTGGATCTGGTGAACCGAAGCGGTGATGGTCTGCAGCGCTTCGCCCGCATGCTCCGCCAACGCCAGGGTGCTGGCGGCCCGCGAGGAGCTGGCTTGCATGGAGTCCAGCGCCTGGGTTGAGCCAGTACGCATGCCCTGAACCATTTTTTCGATTTCCTGAGTCGACTGTTGCGTGCGGTACGCCAAGGCACGCACTTCGTCGGCAACCACCGCGAAACCTCGACCACTTTCGCCCGCACGCGCCGCTTCGATGGCCGCGTTGAGGGCGAGCAAATTGGTCTGTTCAGCAATGGCACGAATCACATCCAGCACCTTGCCGATGTCCTGAGACTGGCTGGCCAGCGACTGCACCAAGCCGCCCGTCGTCTGTACATCGCTGGCAAGGGCGCTGATGGCACTCACGGTTTCGCTCACTCGCTGATGGCCAACGTGTGCCGACTCACTGGATTGGCGCGTGGCGTCAGAGGTAGAAACCGCGTTGCGTGCGACCTCCTCCACCGCGGTGGTCATTTCGGTGACGGCTGTCGCCGCTTGTTCAATCTCGTTGTTCTGCTGTTGCAGATTCTGGGTGCAGTCGAGGGTGACCGCGTTCAATTCATCGGCTGCCGTCGCCAATTGCGCCGCCGAACCGCTGATGCCCTGCAAGGTGTCACGCAGGTTGTGTTGCATGGTCGCCAGCGCCTTGAGCAAGCGGCTCACTTCGTCGTTGCCATGGGTCTCGATGGGGCGGGTCAGATCGCCTCGTGCCACGTTTTCCGCAGCGTTCAACGCCTCTGCCAAGGGTTTGACGATGCTACGGGTCAACAGCATCGCAAGGCCGACCGTGGCCAGCGCCGCGAGGGCAATAAACAGGCTGACGATCATCCGGGAGGTGGCATAGTGCTCTTGGGATTTCCGGCTCTCGGCGGCCACTAGCCGGGTGAACAGTTCCGCCAGATCGTTGAGCTGTTTGCCCGAACCGTCGACAACAGTCTTCATGTCGACCAGCARTAGTTTGGTCAGCTCGTCACGCCTCCCTTGCTCAGCGAGGGTGAAGGATTGGGCGATGCCGCTGCCGTAGGCGGCGAAGGTTTTTTTGAACTGGTCATACAACTCCTGGCCCTCAGGGGTGGTGACCAATTTGTCATAAGCGGCAATTTTCTCGCTCAATTCCTTGTCGCGCGTGTCCATTTGGCTGCGGTAAGTGGCGATGTTCTTCGGATCTTGATCCAAGGCCATGCGCAGGGAAATGGTACGGATGCGCAGCATGAGCTCGCGGATCTCGTCACCGCCGCGAATGCTCGGCAACCATTGGGCCTCCACCGCCACCTCGCTGTCGCGAATGCTCGACATCTGCCCCAGTGCAAATACCCCGAGCAATGCCACCAGTACCGCGATCAAGGCAAAACCCAGCGCGGCGCGAGGGGCAATATTCAGCTGACGAAGAAACATAACGAGCGCCTTTGTTTTTATTGGCTGGAGTCGAGGCCCTGTCCATGCCCCGTTAGCTCGTTATCGGCAAGTTGTACGATGACTTGAAGCGATCTGCTTTTTCGCAGACAAAAAAAAATCCCCGTATCTTTCGATACGAGGATTTTTAATATGGTCGGGGTAAGGGGATTCGAACTCCTGACATCCTGCTCCCAAAGCAGGCGCGCTACCGGACTGCGCTATACCCCGGTAAAAAAAAGGCACCTTTGAAAGGCGCCTTCTGCGAACAGAGCTTTTGGCGTCTGATCTTAAGATTCGATCCCAGCGTTAACTGGTTTCAAAAATGGTGGGTCGTGTGGGATTCGAACCTACGACCAATTGGTTAAAAGCCAACTGCTCTACCAACTGAGCTAACGACCCAAAAATGGTCGGGGTAAGGGGATTCGAACTCCTGACATCCTGCTCCCAAAGCAGGCGCGCTACCGGACTGCGCTATACCCCGGTTTGAAATTGGCTCCGTGACCAGGACTCGAACCTGGGACCCAATGATTAACAGTCATTTGCTCTACCGACTGAGCTATCACGGAACTACATATTTCAATTTACAACTGTGAAGCTTGCTTCAGCTCTTCGACTCGTTCGCATCGCTGCGTTCGTGTGTCTGAGGCGCGCTATTCTACAATCTTAAGCACCTCTGTCAACCCCCTAAATTGCTTTCAAGTTAATGATTTGCAACTTATTTCAGATTCCTGCTTGGGGAGCAGAAACCCTCTCGGGGTGACTTACTGCGGGGCGCACTTTACAAGCATTTTCCTTTGAGTTCAACAGCCTATCGAAAAAAAGGCCTCGCAATGCGAGGCCTCTTTCATTTTGTTGCCACTGGGGATCAGACAAAGACGATTTCGTCGTGTTCCACCACACCTTTGGCGGTCTCTCCGGGCATGAAACGACCCGATAGAATCAGCTGGGCCAGCGGGTTCTCGATCCAGCGCTGGATCGCCCGTTTGAGCGGCCGTGCGCCATAGACCGGGTCGTAACCGACAGCAATCAGCTTATCCATCGCTTCCGGACTCAGCTCAAGCTTCAGCTCGCGTTCGGTCAGACGGCTACGCAGGCGACCCAACTGGATCTCGRTAATGCCCGCGATCTGATCCCGAGCCAGCGGCTCGAAGATCACCACTTCGTCGACCCGGTTGATGAACTCCGGCCGGAAGTGCGTGGAAATCGCATCCATCACCGCTGCGCGCTGCGCTTCGCGATCCCCTATCAGTTCCTGGATCTGTACCGAGCCCAGGTTGGAGGTCATGACGATCACGGTATTTTTGAAATCCACCGTGCGGCCATGGCTGTCGGTCAAACGGCCATCTTCAAGCACTTGCAGCAAGATGTTGAACACATCCGGGTGGGCCTTCTCGACCTCATCCAGCAGGATCACCGAGTAAGGCTTGCGACGCACCGCCTCGGTCAGGTAACCGCCCTCCTCATAGCCCACGTAGCCCGGTGGCGCGCCGATCAGACGAGCCACGGAATGCTTCTCCATGAACTCGGACATGTCGATCCGTACCATCGCCTCTTCAGTATCAAAGAGGAACTCGGCCAGCGCCTTGCACAACTCGGTTTTACCGACACCGGTCGGGCCGAGGAACATGAACGAACCGCTCGGGCGATTCGGATCGGACAACCCGGCACGGGAACGCCGCACTGCGTTGGAGACGGCGATCACGGCTTCGTCCTGACCGATCACACGTTGGTGCAACAGGCTTTCCATCTTCATCAGTTTTTCGCGCTCGCCCTCGAGCATTTTCGCCACGGGGATGCCGGTCCATTTCGACACGACTTCAGCGATCTCTTCTTCAGTCACCTTGCTGCGCAACAACTGGTTTTCGCTTTTGCCGTGCTGGTCGACCATTTGCAGGCTGCGCTCCAGGTCCGGGATCACCCCGTATTGCAGCTCGGCCATGCGGTTCAGATCGCCTTTACGGCGCGCGGCTTCCAGTTCCTGACGGGACTGTTCGATTTTCTGCTGGATCTGTGCGGAACCCTGGACCTCGGCTTTTTCCGAGTTCCAGATCTCTTCGAGATCCGAATACTCACGCTCGTGACGGGCGATTTCTTCCTGCAATTTTTCCAGACGTTTCTTCGCCGCGTCGTCGCTTTCTTTCTTCAGCGCCTGGGATTCCACCTTCAGCTGAATCAGGCGACGCTCCAGACGGTCCAGCACTTCCGGCTTGGAATCGATTTCCATGCGGATGCGGCTGGCGGCTTCGTCGATCAGGTCGATGGCCTTGTCCGGCAACTGGCGGTCCGTGATGTAGCGATGGCTGAGCTTGGCCGCGGCGATGATTGCACCGTCGGTGATTGCCACCTTGTGGTGAACTTCGTAGCGCTCTTTCAGACCACGCAGGATGGCGATGGTGTCTTCTTCGCTCGGCTCGTCCACCAAGACCTTCTGGAAGCGCCGCTCGAGGGCCGCATCCTTCTCTATATATTGACGGTACTCGTTGAGCGTGGTCGCGCCGACGCAATGCAGCTCACCGCGAGCCAATGCCGGTTTGAGCATGTTGCCTGCGTCCATCGAGCCTTCGCCCTTGCCCGCGCCGACCATGGTGTGCAACTCGTCGATGAACAGAATGATCTGCCCTTCCTGCTTCGACAGTTCATTGAGCAGGGACTTGAGGCGCTCTTCGAACTCGCCGCGGTATTTGGCACCGGCAATCAATGCCCCCATGTCCAGGGACAAAAGGCGCCTGCCTTTGAGACCGTCCGGCACTTCACCGTTGATGATGCGCTGAGCCAGGCCTTCGGCGATGGCGGTTTTACCCACGCCAGGTTCACCGATCAGCACCGGGTTGTTCTTGGTGCGGCGTTGCAGAACCTGAATGGTGCGGCGAATTTCATCGTCACGGCCGATCACCGGATCGAGCTTGCCCTCTTCAGCGCGCTTGGTCAGGTCGATGGTGTATTTATCCAGCGCCTGGCGTGATTCTTCCTGGTTGGCGTCATTGACCGCCTCACCGCCGCGCAGATTGTTGATCGCGTTTTCCAGCGCCTTTTTGCTCACGCCCTGGCCGAGCAGCAATTTGCCGAGCTTGCTGTTCTCGTCCATCGCGGCGAGCAGCACCAGTTCGCTGGAGATGAATTGGTCACCCTTCTGCTGGGCCAGGCGATCGGCCTGATTGAGCAGGCGTGCCAGATCCTGCGACATGTTCACGTCACCGGTCGGGTTCTGGATTTTCGGCAGCTGATCGAGCGCTTTGGTCAGCTCTTTACGCAGGCTGTTGACGTCGAAACCCACCTGCATCAGCAGGGGTTTGATCGAACCACCCTGCTGTTCAAGCATGGCCTGCATCAAATGCGCCGGTTCAATGGCCGGATGATCGAGGCCGACAGCCAGGGACTGGGCGTCGGACAAGGCTAACTGCAGCTTGCTGGTTAAACGGTCTATACGCATGGGTTCACCTTCCTTTTGAGCAGGCCGGACCTATAAACATCCCGAATAAAGAAACCTGCCAGATACCGCTATAGATGTGGTCGATTCTGGGAGATTCAAGCGTCGTGCAGTTGATGTAGATCAGAGAAGTCTAGCGTTCGAGCCAGATCAGAGAGGCAAACCGGCCGGTGCGTGGACTGCGGC
>NZ_JBFTMK010000041.1:0-15464 GCF_056396965.1 Pseudomonas sp. 05N434 | reverse complement strand
CGTGACCCACAATGCGCGGCAGGTGTTGTGCCGCTTGCTGCCCCAGGGCGAACCCAAGCGCGATGCGGTAGCGCAGGCGCTGCACCTGTCGCAACGCACCTTGCAGCGACGCTTGCAGGAAGAGGGCACGAGTTTTCAGACGTTGCTGGATGACACACGGCGTGAACTGGCCGAGCAATACCTGGCGCGACCGAGCATGACGCTGCTGGAAATTGCCTACCTGCTGGGGTTTGCCGATCCGAGCAACTTCTTCCGCGCTTTCCGACGCTGGTTCGACACCACCCCCGGCGAATACCGGGCGCGGCTGACGGAAGCGCTCAAGCCGGTCAGTGACGCCAGAACGCAGGGATACACAGAACAAACACCGTAATGATCTCCAGCCGACCCAACAGCATGCCGAACGAGAGAATCCACTTCGCGGCATCCGGCAGGCTGGCGAAGTTACCCGCCGGGCCAATGGTTTCGCCCAACCCCGGGCCGACGCCGGACACCGTGCTGGCCGCGCCGGTAAGGGCGGTCATCCAGTCCACGCCGAGCAGCGACAGCAGTAGAGCGATCACGCAAATGGTGATGGCGAAAAAGAACGAAAAGGTCAGGATCGAACGTACGATTTCTTCGTCGAGACGGTGGCCGTTGTACTTCTGCTTGATCACCGCGCGCGGGTGAATCAACTGGTTAAGGTTGGCCTTGAGCAGAATGTAGGCCACCTGAAAGCGGAAAATCTTGATCCCGCCAGCGGTCGAACCCGAGCAGCCGCCAACAAACCCCAGGTAAAAGAACAGCATCAGCGAGAAGTTGCCCCAGAGGCTGTAGTCCCCCAGTGCAAAACCTGTCGTCGTCACCACCGAAGTGACGTTCAGCGCCACATGCCGCAAGGCGTCCAGCCAGTGCAACTGGGTGGTCCACCAGTACCAGGTGCCGAGCACCAGCCAGGTCACCAGCAACATGCCGAGCAAGCCTTGCACCTGTTCATCCTTGATCAGCGCCCGACGGTTACCGCGTAACGTGGCGACATACAAGGTGAACGGCAAGGCGCCGAGAATCATGATGACGATCGCGACCCAATGCACCGCAGGCTCCGGCCATTTGGCCAAAGACTGGTCGGAGGTGGAAAACCCGCCGGTGGAAATCGCCGACATCGCGTGGTTGATCGCATCGAACGGGCTCATCCCGGCCCACCAGAACGCCAGGCTGCCGAAAATGGTGATGCCGACGTAGGTCGCAACGATCAAGCGCGCCACCATGTGCGAACGGGGCATGACCTTTTCGGAACGGTCTGACGACTCGGTCTGAAACAGCCGCATGCCACCGATGCGCAGCAATGGCAGAATCGCGACCGCCATGCCGATAAAGCCGATCCCGCCGATCCAGTGCAGCAAGGAGCGCCATATCAGGATGYCGGGGGACATGGTGTCCAGGCCCGTGAGCACCGTCGAGCCGGTGGCGGTGATGCCGGACATGCTTTCGAAGAATGAGTCGGTGTAGCTGATGTTCTGGGTCAGCAGGAACGGCAGGGCGGCGAAGATGCACACCACCAGCCAGCTGCTGACGGTCAGCAGGTACATGTCTCGCGGGCGCAGATGGATGTGTTCGGGACGCCCCGGAATGACCAGGGCCAGGCCGGCGACAAAGGTAATCATGCTGGCCCAGAGGAATGACGGCAGGTCGCTGGTGCGCTCGAAGATCACCAGGGTAGCCATGGGCACGGCCATGGAAATGGCCAGCGTGATCAGGAAGATGCCGATGATGAAACCAATGATCCGTAAGGTCGGCAACGCCATGAAGTCCGCTCGGGCTGAAGTAGGGAGGGCTCCATTCTACCTGCGGGGCAGGGCATGTAAACCGACAGCCCTGTGCCGGATACCGCTAGAATAGGCAGACATTTTTTTCAGGAGGTGGCCGATGCAGGCTCTCGACGCTTTGCTCAACCGTGTTTCTGTTCCACGACTGCTCGATCCGGCGCCCRCTGCCGAGCAACGCGAAGTGCTGTTTGCCGCCGCGATGCGTGCGCCAGACCACGGCCATTTGCAGCCTTGGCGCTTCCTGACAGTCGAAGGCGCGGCGCGCGAGCAAATGGGCGAGTTGCTGGCCGAAGCGGCGAAACTGCAAGACAGCGAGGTGTCAGAAGCCGCGCTGGACAAGGCCCGTAACGGCCCGCTGCGTGCACCGCTGGTGGTTGTGGTGATCGCGCGTTTGCAGGATCACGTCAAATACCCGAAATCCGAACAATTGTTGGCGGCAGGCTGCGCGGCTCACGGGATTTTGCTGGCCGCTTACGCGCAAGGCATTGGCGCGGTATGGCGCACCGGTGAGCTGGCCTATTCGCCGCATGTAGCCAAGGGGTTGGGTTTGGCCGAAGGGGAAGAGGTGATTGCGTTCCTTTATCTCGGTACGCCGCAGAAAGAACCGCGTGTGGCGGAGAAGGTTGATCTGGCCGAGTTTGTCAGCGCCTGGTCCGGTAAGGCCTGAAGATATAGGTCCATGTGGGAACGGGCAAGCCCGCTCCCACAGGGTTCAGGGTTGGACGACAGCCCCCGGCACCAACGGCAATTCCAGGCTGGCAATAAACCCGCCTCCAGGATGATTGGCCAGCACCAGACTGCCGCCATGGCGTTCCGCCGCACGGCGTGCGATAGCCAGCCCCAAGCCATGCCCGGCCGTTGTCTGCCCCGGTGCCCGATAGAACGGCTCCCCCAACTGATTCAAATGATCAGCCTCTACACCGGGGCCGTGATCGCGCACGCTGACCACAATCCTGTCGCCCTGACGCGCCGCTTGCATTTCGATCGGTTGCCCGACCGGGTTAAAGCGTTGGGCATTGCGCAGCAGGTTGTCCACGGCCCGCTCGATCATGGTCGGCCAGCCTCTGAGGTTCAGTTGCGGCTCGGCCTCAAGGCGCACGTTCTGCTCCGGCGAACTTAGCTGAGCATCCTTTTGCAGGGTATTGAGCAGTGCATTGAGATCCACCTCTTCGGCACTGGCGTTGTCGGCATCGACCCGCGCCAACACCAGGATTTCGCTGATCAGTGCTTCCAGTCGATCACATTCACGGGTCAGGCGCGGCCAGAGTTTTTCCCGCTCCTGGGGATTGGCCCGCTCGGCCAGTGCCAGCGCAATGCGCAGTCGGGCCAAGGGCGAACGCAACTCGTGGGACACATCGCGCAGCAATTGCCGCTGACTGCCGATCAGGCTTTGCAGGCGCGCGCCCATGCGGTTGAAGTCGTTGGCCAGCACACCGAATTCATCGCGGCGGTTAGCCAGTTGCGCCAGGCTGTTTTGCTGATACGTCGTCTGCCCCAATTCATGCACTGCGCCACGTAAACGGCTCAGCGGTCGGGTGATGGAAAAGGTCACCAGCAGGCTGAACAGGGTCAGTACCACCAGGGCGATACCCAGCGCGCTCAACGGCCAGAGCAGGCTTTCACGGTGCCAGGCGTCCAGTTCCGGGTGGGGAATGCGATAGATCAGCAGGTAGGTGTCGCCCGTCTTGGCGCTGGTGTATTCATCGGTCAGGCGTCGCCACGGCAGGCGCCGATCATCGTTTTGCTGCCGTGCTTCGAAGGCGGCTGCACGCCGAGGGAAGGTGCCGCGTACCACCGGGTCTCCTGCCTCGTTGAGCACCTGAACGTCGATGTGATATTGGCGCTTGCGCTGCTCCAGGATGTCCTGGGCGGCTTCCTCGCCTTGGCTTTCGTAGGTTTGCGTCCACTGTTCGGCCAGGGTATTGAGGCCCGGGTGGCGACTGAGAATCCACGCGTCCTGGTTGAGCATGTGTCCCAGCAAAATGGAAAGCCCTGCAACCAGAGCGATGGCCAGCCAGAAGCTGGCCAGGATACGCCAGAACAATGAGCGCACAGAAAATCCTCGAACAAGCTCAAATCAATGTGTGGCGAGGGGGCTTGTCGGAACGCCGCATCGCCCCGTTCGGCTGCGAAGCAGTCGTAAACCCGTTACATACGGTTTAACTTTGAAATACCGGGGCCGCTTCGCGCCCCAACGGGAGCAAGCTCCCTCGCCACAAAGGCTCGCTCCCACAACGAACTGAGAGGCATCAGACCCAACGGTGATTAGCCGTTGGGTCCGGGGTTAACGCATTATTGCGCCTTTTGCGCTTGCTGCGCTTTCCAGGCCTTGAACTCGGCCCATTCGGCGCGACGCTCAGCTTGTTTCTTCTGGATCTCGTCGAATTGCTTCTGTTGATCCGGTTTCAGCAGGGCGCGAACGTCGGC
Organism: Pseudomonas sp. 05N434; assembly: GCF_056396965.1. NCBI lineage: Bacteria > Pseudomonadati > Pseudomonadota > Gammaproteobacteria > Pseudomonadales > Pseudomonadaceae > Pseudomonas > Pseudomonas sp. 05N434. The sequence continues at coordinate 11,235 of NZ_JBFTMK010000041.1, read as the reverse complement.
TTCGGCTTTCTTGTGCTTGGCCTCCATCTCGTCTTTCAGGGCTTTCTGGTCGGCCGGCGAGAGTTTTTCCAGGTACTTGTCGACCAGTTGCTGACGCTCGTGCATCTGCTCGCCCATGATTTTGCGGATCTGCTCGCGCTGTTCGCGGCTCAGGTCCAGTTGGCTGTAAGGGCCTCTGCCGTGCATGCCGTGCATCTGACCGCTGTGGCGTGAGCCGTCCATGTGATCACCCATCGGGCCTGTTCCTTCAGGCATGGCCATGGCAACGGTCGGCAGGGCGGCAGCAAACATCAGAGCGATAAGAGTCTTGCGCATGGTGTATCTCCTTGTCTCGTTCCCGGTACGTTCCGGATGTGTGCAGATTACGCAGATCAAGGTCAACGGCGGTCAGCGGAGCGTAAAGCTTGGGTAAAGACGGTTTTCTGCTTTGCTGACAATTCCAACACTTCGCCGATATTTCTCTGACGAAACCTGGCCTTCGTAGCAGCTGTCGAGCCTGCGAGGCTGCGTTCGGCTGCGCAGCAGTCGTAAAATCTGTTTGCACGCTCTTTCAGATACACCGCATCAGGCGGATCACGACTGCTTCGCAGCCGAACGCAGCCTCGCTGGGGCTCGACAGCTGCTACGAAGGGGCGTGTCAGGTTCAGAGGCTGTAGTAGTAACCGCGACTGCGCAGGGCCACGATGCGTGGGCGGCCGTCGGGGTGTGGGCCGATTTTTTTGCGCAGGTTGCTGACGTGCATGTCCAGGCTGCGGTCGTACAGGGTCAGTTTGCGACCGAGGGCGATTTGCGCCAGTTCCTGTTTATCCAGCGGTTCGCCGGGCTGCTTGAGCAGGGCTTCGAGCAGTCGGCTTTCGGAAACGGTGAGGGTGAATTCCTGTTCATCGATGCTGACCACCCCGCGCACCGGGCTGAAGCACAGGTCGCCCAGCTCGAGCTGGCTGGAGACCGCCGTCGGATGACTGCGGCGCAACACCGCGCGCAGGCGGGCGGTCAGTTCCCGTGGGTCGCACGGCTTGGCCAGGTAATCGTCGGCGCCCAGTTCCAGGCCGAGGATGCGGTCCAGCGGTTCGCCACGGGCCGACAACATCAGCACCGGCAAATCCGGATGGTCGCTGCGCAGTTGCTTTAGCAGTTCCAGGCCGCTGCCGTCCGGCAGCATCACGTCCAGCACCACGGCCGCCGGAGACGTTTCGGCCAACGCGTGACGGGCGCTCTGGCCATCGTGGCAGGCGCGAACCTGAAAGCCTTCCTGGCTCAGCCAACTGCTCAGGAGCTCACACAGCTCCTGGTCATCATCAATTAGTAACAGCTCGCTCATGACTCACTCAATTTAGCCATTGCCTACGTTTTCTGGTGGCACCACTGGCGAAGATACCGCAGAGCAGGGCCAATAGCGCTACTGCCGCCCCAATAACGAACCACTGCTGCTGATCGGTCAGCAGGCGCGGTAGCGGGCTGCTGGCCAGGGTTTCCTTGAGTTGCAGCTTCAGGCGCTGATTCTCCTGGCGCAACCGGCTCAGCTGGGCGCTTTCGCGCTCGCCATCGGTGGTTTGCAATTGTTTGCTCAGTGTTTCTCGTTGCTGCTCGCTCTCTTTCAAGCGCTGCTGCAACTCGGTGATCTGGCTACCGGCGCTCAAGGACAGCGGCGTCGAATTACCGCCATTGGCGCTTTCTTCACCATGGGCTGGCGCCATGATCGACAACGTCACCAACATCAGACACAACGGACCTTTGCRCATCGCAACTCCTGATTCCAATACGAGTATTGGGCAGGTTGTCGGCCGGTAAACGAGAATAATGAGCGATTGAACGTGCGATGAATCGATAAGATTCACCGCACGCGAGAACTTTACGGCAGGACTTGCTTGAACGGCTTGACCAGAACATTGGCGTAGACGCCTGCGGCAACGTACGGATCGGCGTCGGCCCAGGCCTTGGCGGCGCTCAGGGACTCGAATTCGGCGACGATCAGGCTGCCAGTGAAACCGGCTGCGCCCGGATCATTGCTGTCGACCGCCGGGTGTGGACCGGCCAATACGATACGACCTTCGCCCTTGAGCACTTGCAGACGCTCAAGGTGCGCAGGCCGTGCGGCCAGTCGGGCTTCCAGGGAGTTGGCGACGTCTGTGGCAATGATTGCGTAAAGCATGTCAGTCCTCGGTTTTTGGCGTTGTGGTGTCGGCGTCGTGCAGGTGGCGGGACAGGTAGATGCCCTGGCCGACCAGGAACAGCAAAGTCATGCCCAGGCTGCCGAAGACCTTGAAGTCTACCCAGTAGCTCTGGAACGTGAACGCGACGAACAGGTTGGCGGCACCGCAAAACAGGAAAAAACCGATCCAGGCGATGTTCAGGCGGGTCCAGATTGGCTCCGGTAGAGTCAGCGCGTGGCCCATGATGCGTTTGATCAGCAGTTGGTCACCGACGAAATGGCTGCCGATGAACGCGAGGGCGAACAGCCAGTTGACCACCGGGGCTTTCCATTTCAGGAAGGTTTCGCTGTGGAACGCCAGGGTCAGGCTACCGAAGACCAGGCAGGCAATGAGGGTCAGCCACTGGCTCTTCTCCAGCTTGCGCTGCTTGATGTACAGCGTGCCGTAGACCACCAGGGAGCTGATGATCAGCATCGCGGTGGCGCTGTAAATACCACCGACAGACAGTTGATGACCGCCAATGTCGACGATCCGCGGGTCGATTTTGAAGACGATGAAAAACAGCAGAAGCGGGATGAAGTCGATGAATTGTTTCACAGTGGCAGCCAGAAGCAGGATGTGGCGGCATAATAACAAACATATTGACGCGCGATAGCGTCAGCTGATTTGAGGTTACATAGTCCTGTGAATGTTGATTTGCACTGCCATAGCACGGCCTCCGATGGCGCCCTGGCGCCTGCGGCACTGGTTGCGCGTGCGTTCGAGAAAGGCGTGCGAGTCCTGGCCTTGACTGATCACGACACCCTTGAAGGCCTCGACGAGGCCCGTAGCGCCGCGACGGCGCTGGGGATGCAACTGGTCAACGGCGTCGAATTGTCCTGCACCTGGGGCGGGGCGACCATTCATGTGCTGGGCTATGGTTTCGACGTCAATGCCGCGCCATTGGTCGAGGCCATCGCCAAATTGCACGATGGCCGCTGGCTACGGTCCGAAGAAATAAGCCGCAAGTTGGCGTTGAAAGGCATGCCGGGGGCGCTTGACGGCGCCCGCGCCATTCAGCAGGAACTGGGCGACAGCGGCAACGCGCCGGCCCGTCCGCACTTCGCCGACTGGATGGTGCGCGAAGGTTTCGTCAAGGATCGCGCCGAAGCGTTCCGCAAATGGCTGGGCGCCGGCAAGCTGGGAGACGTCAAGCTGCACTGGCCGACCCTCGAAGACACCGTCGAGACCCTGCGCGCCGCGGGTGCCTGGGTCAGCCTGGCGCACCCCTGGCACTACGATTTCACTCGTAGCAAGCGTCGCCGCCTGATTTCTGACTATATTCAAGCCGGGGGCCACGCGATTGAAGTGGTCAATGGCCATCAGCCCGCCGAGCAAGTGGGCAGCCTGGCGATTCTTGCCCGTGAGTTTGGTCTGCTGGTCAGCGCCGGCAGTGATTTTCATGGCCCTGGAGGCTGGTCCGAGATCGGTGAATACCGCCCGCTCCCGGAGGATCTGCCACCACTGTGGTGTCGATTCAAACATGACCCAATTATTGCCGCCGTCTGAACAGGTAGAGAATGTGAGTCAATTTTTCCAGATTCATCCGGAAAACCCGCAAGCGCGCCTGATCAAACAGGCTGTCGAGATCATCCGCAACGGCGGGGTGGTGATTTATCCCACAGACTCTTCCTACGCCATTGGTTGCCAGATCGGTGACAAGACCGCCGTGGAGCGTGTGCGTCGGTTGCGTCAGCTGGATGAGAAGCACAACTTTGCGCTGATCTGCAGCGACCTGTCGCAGCTGGGGCTGTTCGCCAAGATCGACACCGGTACTTTCCGTCTGCTCAAGGCCCACTTGCCGGGGCCTTACACCTTCATTCTCAACGCCACCCGCGAAGTTCCGCGGCTGTTGCTGCACCCGAAAAAACGCACCATCGGCCTGCGCGTGCCGAGCCACCCGATTGCGTTGGCGCTGCTGGAAGAACTCGGCGAACCGCTGATGAGCGTGACCCTGATCATGCCCGGCGACACTGACCCGCTGACCGATCCCTACGAAATGCGCCAGTTGCTGGAGCATCAGGTGGACCTGATCATCGACGGCGGTTTCGGCGGGATCAAGGCGTCCACCGTGATCAACCTCGCCGACGGCGAGCCGGAAGTCATCCGTGTCGGTTGCGGCGACCCAACGCCATTCATGGCCGAGGCGTAGATGTCTGCAGTAGAACCAGAACCCGTCGACAGCCAGGCCGGCGCCCAGCAAGAACTGCCTTTCGCCATGGTCTATGGCCAGGCGGTCATGGAAATGCCGCTGGACCTGTACATCCCGCCGGATGCGCTCGAGGTCTTTCTGGAAGCCTTCGAAGGCCCGCTCGACCTGCTCCTGTACCTGATCCGCAAACAGAACATCAATATTCTCGACATCCCGGTGGCGGAAATCACCCGCCAGTACATGGGCTATGTCGAATTGATGCAGTCGGTGCGCCTGGAACTGGCCGCCGAGTACCTGGTGATGGCCGCGATGCTTGCCGAGATCAAGTCGCGGATGCTGCTGCCGCGAGCCGAAACCATTGAAGACGAGGAAGACGACCCTCGCGCCGAACTGATCCGCCGCTTGCAAGAATACGAACGCTTCAAGGCCGCCGCCGAAGGTATCGATGGCCTGAGCCGCGTCGGCCGCGATGTCGTGGTGCCCAAGCTCGACGCGCCGGAAGCCCGGGCGCGCAAGCTGCTGCCGGACGTGAGCCTGGAGGAGTTGCTGATGTCCATGGCCGAGGTCTTGCGCCGGGGCGACATGTTCGAAAGCCACCAGGTCAGCCGCGAGGCACTGTCCACCCGCGAACGCATGAGCGATGTACTGGAGCGGCTCAAGGGTGGCGGTTTCGTGCCCTTTGTCGAGCTGTTCACCGCTGAAGAAGGACGTCTGGGGGTAGTGGTGACCTTTATGGCGATCCTCGAACTGGTCAAGGAATCCTTGGTCGAGCTGGTGCAGAATGAGCCGTTCGCGGCGATACATGTGCGAGCCCGAGCCGAATAACGAGTTGAATCATGAACCTGACTGAACCCCGCGAGCTGGCGCCACTGCTTGAAGCCTTTCTGTTGGCCTCGGGAAAACCGCAATCGCTTGAGCGCCTGTTCGAACTCTTCGAAGAAGGCGAGCGGCCCGAACCAGCGGTTTTCAAGAAAGCGCTGACGATTCTGGGCAAATCCTGCGACGGCCGAGCCTTCGAACTGAAGGAAGTCGCCTCCGGGTATCGCCTGCAGATCCGCGAAAAGTTCGCGCCGTGGGTCGGGCGTTTGTGGGAAGAACGGCCGCAGCGTTACTCGCGCGCCATGCTCGAAACCATGGCCCTGATTGCCTATCGCCAACCGATCACCCGGGGCGAGATCGAAGACGTGCGCGGCGTGGCGGTCAACAGCCACATCGTCAAAACCCTGCTGGAGCGAGAGTGGATCCGCATCGTCGGTTACCGTGATGTGCCCGGCAAACCGGCAATGTTCGCCACCACCAAGGCGTTTCTCGATCACTTCAACCTGAAGAACCTCGACGACCTGCCGCCGCTGGCCGAGCTGCGCGAGCTGGAACCCGAGCCGATGCTCGAGTTCGACGACGCACCGGTGCCGGCCGGGTTGCAAGAATTGGCAGATGCCAGCGCCGAGCCGGAAGAGCCCAAGGAAGAAACCAGCTTCCACACGCTGTTGCTGGAGCTGGACACGATGGAGGAGGGGCTCAAGACCGATTTCGACGATTTGTTGCGCGATGGCGAGTTGACCGAGACTGAAGAGGTATCGGAGCAGCCGGAGCCGGAGCCGGAGCCGGAGCCGGAAGTCGAGGTAGAGCTTCAGGTTGAGGCATCAGTTGCTGACGAAGAAGAGCAGGAACCAGAACCTGAGGATGACATTCTTGGYGTTGCCGAGGCTCGCGAGAAACTGCTGGCCGCGGTTGCCGCGCTTGAACAACCCAAGCCCGAACCTGAAYTGAGCGATGAAGAAGCCGAAGCCCGTGCCCTGGCCGAAGCGATCGAGGCCGAACGCCGCCAGTTCGAGGATTGAGGTCCGCCAAAAGATCGCAGCCACCGCCGGCCGGCGGAAAAACCAATAACCGACGGTCGATCAGCTAGTCTCTGATGCGCGAACGCTTCCATGAGCGTATGATTCGCGACCCTTTGACGATCCCTTCGTCAAACGACCAGATTTCACATCTTCAGGCCAAGGCCTGAACTTGATCACACCGGGAGGTGCCCAGATGAGTATCAACGACCAGAAAGACGACCAGGAAATCGGCCCAGCAGGCGAAAAACTGCAGAAAGTCCTCGCCCGTATCGGCGTCGGCTCGCGCCGTGACGTAGAAGCCTGGATCAGCCACGGCCGCATCAAGGTCAATGGCAAAGACGCCACCCTCGGCCTGCGCGTCGACCTGCATGACGCCATCACCATCGATGGCAAGGTGATCAAGCGCGAAGAAGCTGCCGAGTCGGTACGCCGCGTGATCATGTACAACAAACCCGACGGTGAAATCTGCACCCGTGACGACCCGGAAGGCCGTCCGACCGTGTTCGACAAGATGCCGCGCCCGAAAGAAGGTCGCTGGATCAACATCGGTCGCCTGGACATCAACACCACAGGTCTGCTGATGTTCACCACCGACGGTGAGCTGGCCAACCGCCTGATGCACCCGTCCTACGAAATGGACCGTGAATACGCCGTCCGTGTACGTGGTGAAGTCGACGACGAGATGATCGAGCGTCTGAAGGCAGGCGTGGTGCTCGAAGACGGCCCGGCGAAATTCACCGACATCAAGCAGGCACCAGGTGGCGAAGGTTTCAACCACTGGTACCACTGCGTGGTGATGGAAGGTCGTAACCGCGAAGTTCGTCGTCTGTGGGAATCCCAGGGCCTGGTGGTCAGCCGTCTGAAGCGCGTGCGTTTCGGTCCGGTGTTCCTCAACTCCGACCTGCCGATGGGTCGCTGGCGCGAAATGAGCCAGCAGGAAGTCGACATTCTGAGTGCTGAAGTCGGCCTGACGCCGGTGGCGATGCCGCAAATGAACGCCAAGAGCAAAGACAAGCTCGAGCGTATGCAGCGCAAATCGTCCCGCCCGGTGGGCAAGACCGAACGCGTACGGACCCTGCGTCCAGCCGCTGGCGCTCCAGCTGCCGGCCCGCGTCCATCTCGCGAGCCGCAGATCGAAGGCGAGCGCCCGGCCCGCAAGCCAGCGCCACGCCAGGACGGCGAGCGCGGTCCACGCACGCCGCGTCCGGCCAACGGTCGTACTGAGCGTGGCGAAGGCCGTGGCGCTCCGTCCGGTGGTCGTAGCGATCGCGGTGCGCCTGCCGGCCGTGGTACGCCGGTGGCAGACCGCCCGGCCGACACCAAGCGCCCGGCCAAACCGGCGCCGAAGAAACGCCCAGGCATCGTGCTGGTCGACAAGGACGCGCCATCGGGCAAGCGCCGCGGTGCGCCAGCCGGCTCCGGCCAGCGTCCGGGCTTCGGTCGTCGCAAGCCTGAGTAATCGGTAAGCGCAGCATAAAAAACGCCATCCCTCGGGATGGCGTTTTTTTGTGTCTGGCAGAACCGGTTTTCAGCAGGTGCGGTTGTTTGATCGTTCCCACGCAGAGCGTGGGAACGATCAGCGCGTCATCTGTATCGCCGAAAGCCTTGGGTTAAAACACAAACCGCCGATCAAACACCGGCTCATCATCCAGCGCCAACACGCCGCCAGAGAAGATCAGGTCCAGATGATGGCTGCCCTTGGCGCCTCCGCCCAACCCCAAGTGCAAACCGCAATGGCGCTCTTCGAACCCGGCATTGCGCGCATACAACTCTTTCACACCTTCGTTGGTACCGATCCCCAACTCCTCGATGCGTCGATTGGACGGATTGGCGTCCAGGTACTTGTTGAAGTCATGTTCCAGTCCCGGCACATCGGTGGCGATTTTGCTGATGGTCGAGTTCTCGATCCACAACTCCAGTGGTGACGCGAGTACGCCGTACTTGCGGGCAAACGGAATCGTGCTGAGGAACGTCCCCATGAACTTCACTCGGCCATTAATCGACTCGCTATGGGTGGCAATCTCGCCGGGCGCCAGGTCGAAGTTGCCGACACCGTTGATGTCGGTCCACTTCTTGATACTGCTCAACGGTGTTTCGAACCACGAGCCATGCTCATCTTTGAAACTTAAAGTGGTGGCCTGGGACATGCGCTGGATCAAGTGGCTGTTCAACCCGGCAATCCGCTGCGGGGTGACACTGAACGTGTCGTAGAAGTAATCGCCGTAATCCTTGAACAGCAGCGACTTCTTCCAGTTTTCCGCCATCACGCCTTGCAGYGCGCGGACAAAGTCCGGGCCGTCGGGACGCGGGTTGGGCAGGGTGGAAGAGTCGTAGAAGAAGATGTACAGATCGCTGTCGACAATCGCCTTGGCCAGCAATGCGGTGGGTTCGAGGTCCAGACGCATCGCGCTGAAGGCGAACCTTGGGCTGTTGCCGGCCTGTTCGACGATGGCGCCGGTCAGCGCCTCGTAATCAGCGGTATGGCCGAGCAAGACCTTCGCCGGTTTGATGCCGGCAACGGCTGGGTGATGTTCGAGGTAGTAAAGGAAATGCGAGATGGCACGCTGCTTATCCATGGAGTCCTCCCTGACAAACCTGGTAAGTGGCGGGCACGACCGGCCGGATCATGCCCGCCGGGATGTCTTACAGAGGCCACATCGCCGTGCCGAACGGAACAACCGCGTCGGCTTGCATCATTTCAACGGCGGCTTCATGGGTCGGTGCTTCAAACCAATCGTCGAGTTGCAGTTCAGTGTCCAAGTCTTTGTCCAGTGCTTGCATGGTGAATCTCCTAGATGACTTTTACGGTAAGAACAGCTTCGGTAAGAACAGTGGCGCGTTTTTCATTCATTGAAGAGCGCGTCAACTTGCCGGTCGATGCGGCTCGGCAAGTCGCTGAAAACCTAGTTCACAGGTTTTTGAATTGCAAAAAAATAATTAAACAATTTTCATTTGAACTAATTATTCCATTTTAAAAAAAGTAAATTTCCTAATAAAAAACAGAAAACTAAGTCGGAAACTCCTTAGGAAGCTTCCTGTCGTCAATTTACAGTCGACGGCTCTCTGGATCTGATTTGGAAAGCATGCGTTACGCGCTGTAAATAAATCCTTACGAAAAGCGTGCTCAAACCCCATGGAATGCCGCTGTGGAAAGGGCTGTAAGGAAAACCTGCCGTCTGCCGCCACGATGATGCTGTTCAAGGGCTCTGGCGCGCTTGTCTCAGCCTCGATTGAAAGGTGAGATGCGCCCCATGCCTGTCGTGCAGGTGCATAACAAGAAGGAGGCGCAATGAACGCCGTGACTCATCTCCATCTCTCTCCGTGGGGCGATTTTTCCGCTGCCCCCGTCGAAAACCTGCAAAGGTCTGACTCAATTTTTGCAGCCGCCCGAGACCTTCGAGGCGGACACAGGCAATCCCGGCAACCGACGCGCTGATCCAGCGGTGTCTGGCAGCAGGGGGTTAGCGGTGTACAATGCGCCGCGTTTTAACTGTGACCCTCTGCGCAACAGCGCAAACCTCAAGGCTATCCGCCTTGTTCACTCCGCCGCGTCACGAGCGTGTCGGGTTCGATTTCGTCACAGATAAAAACAAACAGGTGACGCATGACTGTCGTAAAAACGCTGAACTCCTGGTGCCTGCGCTGGGGTTTGATCGGCGCTGCTTGAAATCGCAACCTTGCAGCAACGTCTACCGAACATCATCAAACCTTGCGTGAGACCCTTTTCATGAGTGGACAAAACTCGCATTCAGGCGAGCTTAAACGCGGCCTGAAAAATCGCCATATTCAACTGATCGCCCTCGGTGGCGCGATCGGTACCGGGTTGTTCCTCGGCTCGGCCGGCGTGCTCAAATCCGCCGGCCCGTCGATGATTCTCGGCTACGCCATTTGCGGCTTCATCGCCTTCATGATCATGCGCCAGCTGGGCGAAATGATCGTCGAAGAGCCGGTGGCCGGCTCCTTCAGCCACTTCGCGCACAAGTACTGGGGCGGTTTTGCCGGTTTCCTGTCGGGCTGGAACTGCTGGATTCTGTACATCCTGGTGGGCATGTCGGAGCTGACCGCGGTCGGCAAATACATCCACTACTGGGCGCCGGATATCCCGACCTGGGCCTCCGCCGCCGCGTTCTTCGTGCTGATCAACGCGATCAACCTGGCCAACGTCAAAGTCTTCGGTGAGGCCGAGTTCTGGTTCGCGATCATCAAGGTCGTGGCGATCGTTGGCATGATTGCTTTGGGTAGCYATCTGTTGGTCAGCGGCCACGGCGGCCCGCAAGCCTCGGTGACCAACCTGTGGTCCCACGGCGGTTTCTTCCCGAACGGTGTCAGCGGCCTGGTGATGGCCATGGCGATCATCATGTTCTCCTTCGGTGGCCTGGAAATGCTTGGTTTCACCGCCGCTGAAGCCGACAAACCGAAAACCGTGATCCCGAAAGCCATCAACCAGGTGATCTACCGGATCCTGATTTTCTACATCGGTGCGCTGGTGGTCCTGTTGTCGCTGACCCCTTGGGACAGTCTGCTGACAACCCTGAATGCTTCCGGCGATGCCTATAGCGGCAGCCCGTTCGTGCAGGTGTTCTCGATGCTCGGCAGCAACACCGCCGCGCACATCCTCAACTTCGTGGTCCTGACCGCGGCGCTGTCGGTGTACAACAGCGGTACTTACTGCAACAGCCGCATGCTGCTGGGCATGGCCGAGCAGGGCGATGCGCCGAAAGCCTTGTCGAAGATCGACAGGCGTGGCGTGCCGGTACGTTCGATCCTGGCGTCGGCCGCTGTGACGTTGATCGCGGTGTTGCTGAACTACCTGATCCCGCAAAACGCGCTGGAACTGTTGATGTCGTTGGTGGTTGCGACCCTGGTGATCAACTGGGCGATGATCAGCTTCTCGCACTTCAAGTTCCGCCAGCACATGAACAAGACCCGGCAGACGCCGCTGTTCAAGGCCCTGTGGTACCCGTACGGCAACTACATCTGCCTGGCGTTCGTGGTGTTCATCCTCGGCGTAATGCTGCTGATCCCGGGCATCCAGGTCTCGGTGTATGCG